>JAJTBC010000326.1 GCA_021287085.1 Bacillota bacterium
ATCGGTGAGCACGGCCACCCAGCTTTCGGTTTCGGTCTGTTCGAGGCGAGCCAGGCGATCCATCTGGATGATGAAGCTGCGGTGGATGCGGAGGAAGCGCTTGGGATCGAGGCGAGCCTCCAGGCTGGCGAGGGTCTGCTGTTTCAGGTGGCCCTTTTCCGGCGTTTTCAGCAGCACGTAATCGTCCTGGGCCTGGATGTAGTCGAGCTTGCTGAGCGGAATGAGCGTGACCTTGGGGCCGTCCTTCACCACCAGGCGATCCAGGGGCCAATCGCTTTTGGCCGTGGCGGAAAGGGCCGTGGCCTGGAGCTTGGTGCTCTGTTCCGCATGGCTGCCCAGTTTGGCCTGGGCGCGTTGCAGGGCCTCATCGAATCGATCCGAACTGAAGGGCTTCAGCAGGTAATCCACGGCGTGGACCTCGAAGGCCCGCAGCGCATGCTGATCGTAGGCCGTGACGAAGATGACCGTGGGTTGCGGGTCCAGCAGCTCCAGCACCTCGAAGCCATCCAGCTTGGGCATCTGGATATCCAGGAACAGCAGATCGGGTTTCAGCTCCGCCACGGCCTTCACCGCCTCGAAACCATTGGGGCATTCCCCCACCACCTGCACGTGGGCGTGGGCCTGGAGATGCTCGCGGATGACGGCCCTGGCCAGTTCTTCATCGTCGACGATCAGGGCTCGAATGGGTTCGCTCATGGCAATTCCTCGGCATCGCGGGGGAAGGTGAGAATGACCTCGTACTGGCCATTCTGCGCTTTGGCATCGAAAAAGACACGCGGGCCGTAGCGGCTCTGGAGCCGCTGCTTCACGTGGCGCAGGCCCAGCCCCAGCCCTTGCGTGGGTGCGGCGTCGTCGTCGGAAGGATTCCCCACATGGATTTCGACGAATTCACCGTTGGGCAGGGCCTGGATGCGGATTTCGCCTCCCTCGGGGGCCTGGGCGATGCCGTGCTTGATGGCGTTTTCCACCAGCGGCTGGAGCAGCAGCGTGGGGACTTCGGCGTTCTCCACCAGGGGGTCCACGGACCACGCCACGGCAAGCCGCGAACCGAAGCGGATCTGCTCGATGGCCAGGTAGTTCCGAGCCAGATCCATTTCCTCCGCCAGCCGCACCGAACTTCGCTCTCCCAGCTTCAGGCTCTTGCGGAGGAAATCCGAAAGCAGCACGCACATCTCCCTGGCTCGCTTGGGATCGATGCTGGTGAGGGCGCTGATGGAGTTGAGGCTGTTGAAGAGGAAGTGCGGATTGAGCTGGGCCCGCAGGGCTTTCAGTTCGGCTTCCCGGGCCAGCACGCGCAGTTCCTGTTCCACCCGTT
The DNA here is from genome assembly GCA_021287085.1 of Bacillota bacterium. Lineage (GTDB taxonomy): Bacteria > Acidobacteriota > Holophagae > Holophagales > Holophagaceae > JAYREN01. The sequence goes on from JAJTBC010000326.1 coordinate 1,316, forward strand.
CGCTTTCCTGGCGCTCCTCCATGGACATCAACAGGTAGTGCAGGGCGACCACGATGAGGTAGAGCAGCACGCCCGTGATGGCGAAGGCCGCCCAGAACGTGGGCTTCACCTCTTCGGGAGCATAGGTGGGGTTGTGCACGAAGGTCTGAGCCAAGCTCCACACCACTCCCGACCACCCCACGCCCATGACCAGGGCCGCCACCAGCAGCGTCAGCCCTTGACGCTGGAAGGCTTCGCTGCGAAGCGGGAAGGCGCGGCACAGATACCAGGACGAAAGGAACAGCAGGGCGGCCAGGAAGGTCGAAGGCAGGGTCAACAGCGCCGCCCCGGCCCAGCTCCATCCGTTGAAGAGGGCAAAAACCATGAGCATGAGCGCCACGGGAAGCCAGCCCAGCAGGTAGGCGCCTAGCCGCGCCCGGCTTTTGAGGATGGGGTGCATCTCAGTGCTTGACCTCGACGCCGCCGAAAAGCACCAGGCCCGTGAGAATTAAGGTGGGACGGGCTTCTGCAGTGCGGGGCACGGGCACGGTCTTGTCGTCGATGCCGCCGAAGATGGCCGTGGCCTGCACCACGATGTCCCAGCCTTCCGGCACCCTGATTTCGCCGCCGCCGAACATCACGAACACATCCAGTCGGGCATTCTGGCTTTCCATGGCCGATTGACGCAGATCCACATGGAAGCCGCCGAACATCGTGGTGACTTCACCCCCCTTGAAGGTCTGGCTCTGCTGACGGTTCTTGAAGGTGCTGAAGATGGCGCTGCCCTGGAGGTAGTTCTCCCCAGGCTGTTCTTCCGATGTGCTTTTGCGCTGATGTTTGAGCGCCCTGAGCACCACGAAGATGCCCACGCCGGTGACGATGACGGGGCCGACGAATTCGCCGATGTCGTAGCGGCCCAGGGTCTTGAGCAGCAGAAGCAGGCCCAGACCCGTGAGCACGTAGCCGCCCACGCAGGAGCCCTGGCAGCTCTTGAGCTTCACGAGCCCCAGCACCACGAGGATCACGGGCCAGAAGCGGAAGATCAGGTGGCTGTATTCGAAGCCGAAGTTGTCCAGGGCCAGTCCCAGGCCCAGCACGATGATGGCGATGCCGACCACCAGAGCAGGGGTGACGAGGAGATGGGAACGCGTTTGAGGTTCAGGGTTCATGACAGGCTCTCGTTGGAATCAGGGGTCACGGCCAGGGGCTTTCGCGTGGGCCAAAGGGCTCTCAGGGTGATGACCAGGCCCATCCACACCACCGCCATGGGCCACCATCGGTCGATGATATCTTCACGACCCAGGATCAGAAGCTGGAAGAAAACGCCGAGGAGGATCAACACGTGGCCGCCTTTGCCGAGAAGGAAGCCGCGCGAGATGAGCCGAGCCACGCCCAGGGCTACCAGGGCCAAGGGCCAGTAGCGCAGGGCCTGGTTCACTTCCACCACCCGAAGGTTGTGGAGCAGCAGCAGACCGCCGAAGATCACCAGCAGTACGCCGAATACGATCTTCGTGGTGAATCCTTTGGTTGGCTTATCGTGGCTCATGGCGACCTCTCGATCTTCAAGCTACGGTTTCGCCAACACCTTCGCCACACCCATTCGGCGAACGCCCGCAGGAAATCGGCGAATCCCCCGTGGGAAGGGATGGGCTTGAATAAAGCGGAGCGAAGGCCAGAGCTTTTTCCCCTATGCGCGTTTAGGCTCGCTGTCCCACAGGATGCGGCCACCGCGGCTGCGCTCCTGCCAGGCATGGTCCAGGGCAGGAGCGTCTTCGGGAGGAAGTTCCAGTCGCAGGGTGGTGCTTTCCATATCGGAATCCTGCCCCACCACGCGCAGATCGGGGAAGGCTCCTAGGAGCGTGAAGGGCAGATGGGCCTGCTCGTTGGGCACGGTGATGGAACCCTGGAGGCGCACCTTGACGAGCTCAAACAGGCCCTGGGCCTCGGCTTCCGCCAGGGCCCCTTGCAGACTTTCGGTGTAGGCCCGCACCAGCCCGCCCGTGCCCAATTTGGTGCCGCCAAACCAGCGGATGCACACGGCGAGAATCTCCGTGAGCTCCTGGCCTTCCAGCACCCGCAGCATGGGCGCGCCTGCGGTGCCGCTGGGTTCGCCGTCGTCGTCGCTGGCGCGTTCATCGCCGCTGCGCCAGGCCCAGCAATGATGAGTTGCGTCGAAATCCCGCTTGCGAAGCCGCGCCAGCACCTCGTTGCGCACCTCCACCGTCGGAGCGGGATGCACCTCCGCCAGAAACACCGAAGCCTTCTCCCGCAGCTTGAAGACGCAGGGAGCCAGGAGACGGCGCATGGAATCCGTCCCTGGGCTCAGTGGGGCAGGTGGGTGGGAGCGGAACCGACGCGCTCGCTGAGGGCCAGCTTGCGCTCGGCGATGATTTCGTCGGCGATGCGGCGCACCTGCATGCCCAGCCATTGAGCGGTGGGGCTTTCAGGCCGGTAATCGGCCGGGCCGTAATGATCGATGCGACCATCCCGGCGCATGCGATCCACCTGTTCGAGGCTCAAGGGATTGGCGGGATCGTACACGGCATAGGCGGTGCCTTTGTTCTGCCGCATGACGGAGAAGGCCGGGACATCGCTGGGACCGTCGGCGATGTAGATCATGTGGGGGAAGGGCACCCGGCGATCCTCGGCGCCCATCTTGGCGTTCACGTCGATGCCCGCATGCTTGTTGGCCCCCTTGTTGATCTCGAAGAGCGCACGGGTCTTGCTGGTGTTGTCGTAGGCCACGGCGATCTGC
>JAJTBC010000331.1 GCA_021287085.1 Bacillota bacterium
GAGGGAAACCTGTTTCAATCCCCGCTGGATGCGGCTTCGCTGGGCTTCCCCATACTTGGCCACCAGTTCGGCCTCCAGGGCCGAGGAGCGGGAGGGCGCCGTGGCAACGGAGGGTTGCGCAGTCAGGAGGGCAGGGGACAGGGCACCCGCCACCAGGAAAAGAGCGAAGCCGAGGCGTTTCATGGGAAACCTCATGGAAATGCGATGCGGAGAATTACAGGGGAAAAGAGGAACCGCGGAGAAAAAAAGCCGGAAGACAGGGGAAAAGGCGCCAAGAAAAAAACAGGATGGCAGGATGGTCAGGAGAAAAGCACGGTCTTCATCCTGTTCATCCTGCCATCCTGTGATCCATCTTCTGCCCGACCTGTCAGGCTTTGCCGGTTTCCAGCCAGGGCTTGTACCGCATGTCTTCGCCGAGGATGTGGTGCGCGAACCATTCCTGCACCAGCGCAAGCACTTCTTCGGCCTTCATGCGGTCGGGGTTCTCCAGGTAGGACTGGTGGATGGCCTTCACCTGATCGCGAAAATGCTGATGCACCTGCTTGTGGGCTTCCAGATCGGGATAGCCAGCCTTTTCCATCATGCGTTCTTCGGAATCGAAGTGCATGAAGGTGTAGTCCACCAGGAAGGCCACGCGGTCGGCCATGGGCGCACCCTCGTCACTCTTCAGCGAGGCGCCGAACTCCTGCACCATCTGGAAGAAGATGTGGTGATAGGCGTCCACCAACGGGTTGCCCGTGCTGTATTTGTCGGTCCACTCGACGAATTCCATGGAACCTCTCCGCGGATCTACATCATGGCACGAGAAGGCTGATTTCACAGCACCTTGGGCACCTTGAAATAGCCACGCTCCGCCTCGGGCGCATTGGCCAGGGCTTCGGCCTGGGAAAGACCAGGGCGCGGCACGTCTTCGCGGCGGGGCAGGGCCAAGGGCAGGCCCTGGTACATGGGCTCCACGCCATCGAGATCGAGGCTATCCAGACTTTCCGCGTGACTGAGCAGCGTTTCCATGTCCTGGCGCATGGGCTCGATCTCGGCCTCCGTCAGGCTCAGATTCGTGAGTCGCGCGCAACGCAGCACATCCTCGCGGGTGACTTTCATGGAAACTCCCTCACGAACCAGGATGACAGGATGGGCCGGATGAAAAACGATGGGATGCGAGAGGAGCGCAGAGCCAAGGCTTTTCTCACGGCTTTTCAGTTCGATGCTTCCAATTGCCGGGCGAAGAGGCCGATGGTTTTCGCGTACGTGCGGGAACGGTTCCAGGTGCGGAGGGCTTCGAAGTTGGGAGTGTCCTCTTCCCAGCCCTCACCGGCGCGCCAGCCGTGGCTCTTCAGGTAGTGGGCGGTGGAAGCGAGGGCATCCTGGGCGCTGCGGATCAAGTCGCGGCGGCCATCGCCGTCCCCATCCACCGCGAAGGCCGCGTAGGACGAAGGCAGGAATTGCGTCTGCCCCAACTCTCCCGCCCAGGCCCCGCGCATGCCCTGGGGCTGGAGATCGCCTCGATCCACCAGGCGCAAGGCTTCGAGCAGTTCCTTGCGGAAAAACGCCTGGCGGCTGCTGCCGTGGGCCAGGGTGGCCAGGGCCCTCAACGTGGAGAAGCGGCCCAGGTAGCGCCCGAAATCCGTTTCCAATCCCCAAATAGCCACCAGCAGGGGCGCAGGCACATCGTATTGCTTCTCGATGCGCTGGAGCCAGGAGCGGTGCTGCTTGAGGAGCCGTCTTCCTCTGGCGAGGCGACTCGGCGTGATCCGCTGGGCCGAAAAGGTTTCGAAAGGCTGCTGGAACACGGCGTGGTGCTGCTGATCCAGGGCGAGCACCTTGGGATCGGGAGTGACGACCCCGAGACAGCGTTGCAAGGTTTTGGCCGAAAGGCCCGCCGCCAGCGCTTCTTCGCGGAAGGAAAGGAGCCAGGAATCGAAGGGTTCCGGCGCAGCCGCACTGAGGCAAACGCCCAGGAGCGCGGCTGCCAGGAGCCTCATGGTCAGGCCTGCTTGTACACTTCGGCGCCCTTTTCCACAAAGGTGTGGGCCATGTCCTCCATGCCTTTCTCCAGGGCTTCGGCTTCGCCGTAACCGTGTTCTTCGGCGTACTTCCGCACGTCCTCGGTGATGCGCATGGAGCAGAAATGGGGGCCGCACATGGAACAGAAATGGGCCACCTTGGCGCCTTCGGCAGGCAGGGTTTCGTCGTGGAACTCCAGCGCGGTCTCCGGGTCCAGGGCCAGGGCGAACTGGTCTTCCCAGCGGAATTCGAAGCGGGCCTTGCTCATGGCGTCGTCCCAGGCGCTGGCGCTGGGATGGCCCTTGGCCAGATCGGCGGCGTGGGCGGCGATCTTGTAGGTGACCACGCCGTCCTTCACGTCCTTCTTGTTGGGCAGGCCCAGGTGTTCCTTGGGCGTCACGTAGCAAAGCATGGCGGTGCCCATCCAGCCGATCATGGCGGCGCCGATGGCGGAGGTGATGTGGTCGTAGCCCGGCGCGATGTCCGTCACCAGCGGTCCCAGCGTGTAGAAGGGCGCTTCGCTGCACACTTCCAGCTGCTTGGTCATGTTCTCCTGGATCAGGTTCATGGGCACGTGACCGGGGCCTTCGATCATCACCTGCACATCGTGCTTCCAGGCGATCTGGGTGAGCTCGCCCAAAGTCTCCAGTTCGCCGAACTGAGCCTCGTCGTTGGCGTCGGCGGTACTGCCGGGGCGCAATCCGTCGCCCAGGGAGAAGCCCACGTCGTAGGCCTTCAT
>JAJTBC010000024.1 GCA_021287085.1 Bacillota bacterium
CTTTCCTCGGTTCTTGCGCCGCCCTGGCGACCACCGCCTGGACCTTGGCCCGCCTTCCCTTCTGCGCGAACCCGGAGTCCTCGCTGGCGCCCTGGAGCCGTCGCGTGCTCAAGCATCTGCGCATCGAGGTGGACGTGGAAGGCCCGATGCCCGAAGGCGGTCAGCTTTGGGTTTCCAATCACCTCAGTTGGCTCGATCCGCTGGTGCTGCTTTCCCTTCGCTCCAGTCGCCTGTTGGCCAAGCGGGAAGTGGCGGAGTATCCCTGGATCGGGTTCGGCGCGCGAAGAGCGGGCGTGCATTTCGTGGATCGGAGGGATGCGGGTAGTCGAGCCGACGCCCTGTGGGCCATGCGGGCCGAGCTGGCCCAGGGCCATCCCTTCCTACTCTTTCCCGAAGGCACCACCACCTGCGGCGAAGGGCTGGCGCGGCTGTACGAAGGAGGTCTGCGCCTGGCCTACCGCATGGACATTCCGGTGCTGCCCCTGAGGCTCCACTGCGCCCAGGCCACCTACCCCTGGGTGGGCGGCGACGATCTGCTGAGCCATCTCTCGGCGCTGCGTCGAGGCCCGAGCCTGAAGGTGCGCGTACGGCCCGGCACGGTGCTTTGGCCGCGCCACTTTCCCTCCGAACAAGCCTGGGTGGATCGGCTTCGCGCCGATCTGCATCCGGCCTCCCTCCAGGAATGTGCATGAACGCCGCCGAATCGCTGTTCGAACACCTCCGCTCCGGCCTGACGCCCTTCCTGGGATTGCCTCATGTACTGCAGCCACAACCCGCCGCAGGCGTGGTTCTGGGCGCGCCTTTCGATGGCGGCGTCTTGAACCGGCCTGGGGCACGGCTTGGTCCCTGGGCGCTGCGGGCCGCTTCCATGGGCCTGGGGCGACTGCCCATGCCCTTGAGCCTTCGGCGGGAAGAACCTGCGACGCCGTTGGCCGCCCAAGGCTGGGTGGATGGGGGCAACATTCCCACGCGGCCCTTCGATGGGTGCGAAGCCCTGGAGGCCGTGGAGCACACCTGCGCGGCCTGGATCGCCCAGGGCGCGTGCACCCTGCTGCTGGGTGGCGACCATCTCGTGACCCTGGGCGCCTTGCGAGCCCATGCCCGCCTTCACGGTCCCCTGGGATTGCTTCACTTCGATGCCCACCCCGATGCGGGCTACGGCGAGGTGTGGGGCACCCCCTTCCATCACGGCACCTGGCTGAGGCAAGCCCTGGAGGAAGGCTGCGTGGATCCCCAGCGCACGGTGCAGATCGGCCTTCGGGCCCCCCGCTTCGAAGAGGGCGAATTGGCCTTTCTGCGGGCGGCGGGCGTAAGCGCCTGGACACCTTGGGATCTGCAGGAGGCGGGCCTCGCGGCCAGGCTGCGCGAGGACATGGCGCGCCTGGGCCAGGGTCCGACCTACGTGACCCTCGATCTCGACGTGCTGGACCCCGCCTACTGTCCTGCGGTGGCCGAGCCGGTGCCCGGCGGTCTTTCCACCCGCGAGCTCACGGCCTGCTTGCGTCTGCTGAAGGAGTGGCCTCGCCCCTTCGTGGGCGCGGACGTGATGGAGCTGGCTCCCACCCTGTCGGGCAGCGAAGAGTCCGCGCGGGTGGCCGCGCATTTCGCCCTTCAACTGTTGGCATCGCGGGTGGCGCCTTGAAGGCCCATCGGCACGGAACCCTCGTTCCGCCTTGTTCCCGGAGGTGAATCATGGTCATCGGCAACTGGCTGGCCTTGCTGGAACGCCAATCCCAAGGCGCTTCCACCTGGGATGACGTGGTGGTGGGCTACGATTTCGGCTTTCTGAAGCCGGAGGAGATCCAGCATTGGGTTCGTGCCTCCGCTGACGAAGGCGAAGCCTGCGAGCGCCTGAGAAGCCTGGTGGATCCCGGCCTTCAATGCTTCGAAAGCTGTCTCTGGCAGGCGGCGGCGGAAGCCACGGGCCGCGCGCCGCGCCCCGGCAGCCGCCGGTGGGCCCAGGCCCAGGACCGCTGGCGCGTCGCGCTCTTGCGGGATCTGCTGGAGGCGCCCCTGACCCTCGAAGCGCTGGGGGTGGCCGTGGAAACCCTCTACGAGCGCGTGGGCTGCCCCGAAGACATGCTGGGCCTGTGGAGCGGTTCGGCTCCGTGGAGCCAGGGCCCAACGCTGGCCCAGCGCGCCGCCATCGAGGCCTTCGTTCATCGCCTGGAAGGAGCCTTGGCCGCGTAGAATGAGGGTTTCCTTGGCGGACGACCATGCGAACTCTGCTCGCCTTTCCTCTCCTGGCCCTGATGGCCTGCGCGCCCACCAGCCCTGAAGCCAAGGTGAAGGCGGCCTTCGACGCCTGCGTGAAAGGGGTCGAAGAAGGCGACGCCGGAGCGGTGATGGAGCGCCTGGATTCCTCCTTCCGCGGTCCCGAAGGCATGGACCGCTCAGGCGCGAAGCTCTACCTGATGGCGGTGCTTCGCCGCGAAAAGATCGGTGTCACGGTGCTTTCCAGCCGGATCGAGGTGCAGCGCAACTCCGCCCTTCAGACCGTGGAGGTGCTGCTCACCAGCCGCAACGGCAGTGGTCTCTTGCCGCAAGACGCTTCCCGACGCACCTTCCAGCTGCGCTGGGAAGCCACCCAGGAGGTCTGGCGCCTGCGGGAAATTCAGGATCAGACGGTGCCCTGAAGCTCCCTGAGCCAGGCTTCGTCCCGCACGGGGATGCTCAGTTCCTGGGCCTTGGCCAGCTTGGAACCCGCCTTCTCGCCGGCCAGCAGCAGCGTGGTCTTGCGGGAGACCGAACCCGCCACCTTGGCGCCGAGAGATGTGAGTATGGCCTCGGCCTCCTCCCGGCTGAGGGTGGGCAGCGTGCCCGTCACCACGGCGACCTGGCCGGAAAGGGGCAGCCCTTCGCGGCGGCGCGGCTCCGGGGCCGTGGGATGCACGCCCAGGGCCGCCAGCTCTTCGGGGAGCCGAGGATGCAGGGCCATGAATTCGCGCAGGGAGGCCGCCACTTTCGGGCCCACTTCCTCCACGGCCTGAAGTTCTTCCTCGCAGGCATTCCAAAGGGCTTCGAGGCTGGGGAAGCGCTCCGCCAGCAGGTCGGCGGTCTTCGCGCCCACCATGGGCACGCCCAGGGCGTGAAGCCAGCGGCCCAACGGCTTGGTGCGGGCGGCGTCCAGTTCGTTCAGCACGTTGCTGGCGCTCTTTTCCGCCATGCGCTCCAGGCCCGACAGGAAGGCCAGGCCCTGCTGGGGATCGCGGAGCAGGGTGAGCAGCTCCCAGGGCTGCGCGAAACGCTGGGCGGTCACCAGTTGTTCCACCAGGACCTCGCCTAGGCCTTCGAGATCCAGGGCCACGCGGCTGCCGAAATGGAGCAACCGAGCCGCGAGCTTGGCCGGGCATTCGGGGTTCAGGCAGCGGATGGCCACTTCCCCTTCCTGCGTCTTGCCCACCGCTCCGTTGCACACCGGACAGGCCGTGGGAATGGGCGGAGGCAGCGCCTCGGCGGGCAAGGAGCCGGGCACGAGGGCCACCACTTTGGGGATCACGTCGCCGCCCTTTTCGATGAAGACCCGGGCGCCGAGGACCAGCCCCAGGCGTTCCAGCTCGTCGGCATTGTGCAGCGTGGCGCGGCGGACGGTGGAGCCCGCCACCTCCACGGCATCCAGCTCCGCCACGGGGGTGAGCTTGCCCGTGCGCCCCACCTGCCAGGTGATGGCGCGCACCGTGGTGGTGGCCTGCAGGGCGGGATACTTGTAGGCGATGGCCCAGCGCGGCACGCGATCGGTGGTGCCCAGCCTGGCCTGAAGCTCCAGGGAGCGCACTTTCAGCACCACCCCGTCGGTGTCGAAAGGTAGCCTCAGTCGTGCTTCCTTTTGGCTTTCGATGAAGGCCAGCATGGCATCGAGATCGCCTTCCACCCGGGCGGGCATGAGCGCGAAACCCCAGGCGGCGAGCTTCGCCATGGCTTCCGCGTGATCGTCGGCGCCCAGCACCTGCCAGGGGAGGAACTGGAGGCGGCGCTGGGCCACGATGCGGCTGTCCAGCAGCTTCATGGTGCCGCTGGCGGCGTTGCGGGGATTGGCGAAGCGCGCTTCGCCTGCGGCATCGCGCTCGGCGTTCAACTCTTCCCAGCGGCGGCGGGACAGGAAGACTTCGCCGCGCACTTCGAGGGTTTCGGGAGCTTCGGGGGGCAGCATCAGCGGAATATCGGCGATGGTGCGGGCGTTATCGGTGACGGCTTCGCCGGTTTCGCCGTCGCCGCGGGTGAGGGCTTCCACCAGCTGCCGCCCTTCGTAGCGCAAGGACAGGGAGAGCCCGTCCACCTTCAACTCGGCGGCGTAGAGGGGCGCGGGGGCGCCGAGGCCCTTCACCACGCGGCCTTCCCAGTCCCGCAGTTCGCCTTCGGAATAGGCGTTGTCGAGGCTCAACATGGGCACGCGATGGGCTACTTTGGGGAAGGCGTCCACGGGCGGCGCGCCCACGCGGCGCGTGGGGCTGTTGGCGTCGGCCAGCAGCGGGTAGGCCGCTTCGAGATCCCGCAATTCCTTTTCCAGCGCGTCGTACTCGGCGTCGGAAAGCACGGGCGCATCCAGCACGTAGTAGCGCCTTCGGTGTTCCAACACCTGCTCGGCCAGTTCCTTCATGCGGGTCTGGGGGTCCATGTCATTTCACCTTGCTGCGATGGGCCACGGCCATGACCAGCCCCAGGCCCATGAAGTAGCTGAGGGTGCTGCTGCCGCCTGCGCTGAAGAAGGGCAGCACCATGCCCTTGTTGGGCAGGATGCCCACCACCATGCCGACGTTCACCAGCAGATGCAGCGTGAGGATGCTGGTCGCCCCCACGCAGAAATTGGATTCGGCCAGGGTGCGCGCGTTGCGGCCGATCTCCAGGATGCGCGTGAGCAGCATGCCGAACAGGCCCAGCGCCAGCAGCACGCCCAGGAAGCCGCGCTCTTCGGCCCAGACGCTGAAGATGAAATCCGTGGTTTTCACGGGAAGGAAGTTCAACTGGGTCTGGCTTCCGGCGGTGAAGCCCTGGCCCAGCAGGCCGCCTGCGCCGATGGCGATGCGGCTCTGGTTGATCTGGTAGCCCTCGCCCTGGAGATCCTCGCCGGGGTTGAGCAGCGTGAGGATGCGCTGCTTCTGGTAGGGTTTCAAGCCCTTATGCCATGCGGCGTAGCCTCCCACCACCATCACCACCAGCGCCAGCGCCACCCAGCGGGCCTTGAGGCCCTTGAGGATGGGGATGAGCACCAGGATGGGCAGGAAGCTGATGGCCATGCCGAGATCGGGCTGCTTCAGGATCAAGAGCATGGGAAAGACCACCAGGGCGCTGATCTTGAGGAGCTCCATGGCGTTGATCTGTTCAGGGGGGCGCATGGAAATCCGATGAGCCACCAGCAGCAGCGTGAGCCACTTCATCAGCTCGCTGGGCTGGAAGGTGAGGCCGCCCACCACGATCCATCGCTGGGAGCCGCCGATCTTCTTGCCGATGACGAACACTGCCGCCAGGGCCAGCAATCCCAGCACGTACAAGATCGGGCTGAGGCGGAAGAAGTTGCGGGGGTTGAGGCCCCCCACGTAGGCGATGGCGGAGAAGCCCAGCAGGTACCACAGGCCCTGCTTGAGCCAGATGTTCGATTGGCTGGTGCCGCGCCCTGCGGAAAACAGCGTGAGCAGGCCCATCATGACCAGCAGCAGCATGGGCGCCAGGAGACGCAGGTCCAGGGCACGGAGCCGAGCGCGGATCATGGCGCGGACTTCCCAGAGGCGGGAGCGATGCGCAGGGATTCGGGCAGCTTGTTCTGGGGCGGCGGCCGACGCTTCACCGGCCGCGTGAGGAACCAGTACTCGCAGAGCTTCTTGGCGATAGGCGCGGCGCTGGAGGCGCCGAAGCCCGCGTTTTCCGCCACCACGGCGAAGGCGATCTGGGGATGCTCTCTTGGCGCGAAGCCCGCGAAAAGCGCGTGATCCCGGAAGCGCTTCTCCTGGCGGCGGCTGGCTTCACGG
>JAJTBC010000057.1 GCA_021287085.1 Bacillota bacterium
TGGCCCCAGCCGTGGCCTTGCAAGTGCAGGCTGCCGTCGGGCTGAAGAGTGCCCTCGCAGGCATTGCTGGGCCACGTGGTCCAGCCGAAGGCGCGCCCTGCGGCCAGACGCAGGGATTCCACGGCGTAGGGCCCCGAAAGCCCCAGGTTCAGCCCCTTCTGCCCCGGCTTCAGGCCTGGCCGCACCTTGGTTTTCAGCAGCTGCACCTGGGCGGCCGTGAGGGTTCGGCTCCAGGTGGCCCAGGGGTCGTCGGGAACGATTTCGGCCTGGGCGGCCTCCTCCGGGCCTTGCCCCCACACGGCCCGAGGCGACAGCGCGTGACCGCCCTGGGAGCCGCAGAAAAAGGCCCAGCGGGGCTCCAATGCCAAGGCCGGGGCCGTGACCACGGCTCGCTGGGTCTCCGGAGAAGCCTCGCCCCGCACCACGGCGCAATGGGTGAGGGGACATACCTCACCCTGGGGATGGCGCCGCGGCCCTTTCAACCATTGGCGCAGCACCGAGGCCAGGGCACGGCGCGCTTCGAAAGGGGCATCATCACCCAGTTCTCCCGCCGTGGCTGCGGCGATCCAGCGCTCGGGCGTGGTGGTCCAGCGCAATTCCCAGCCCCGTCCCACGGCCCGCAGCCGAACCTCGCCCTCCAGGCGCCTTACGGGAGCGCCTTCGCCGAAGCGCACTGCGCCTCGGAAGCGAAAGACCCGGCCCGGCGCAGCCCGCAAAGACTCGCCGTTCACATGCAGGTGCCTGGGAACACGCTCCGAGGGCCAGACCACCGTGACCGTTTCATCCAGTGACATAGCCTCCTTGCGCCAAGGGGCTTCGGGTGCAGGCGTGCGAGCGGGCGGCGCGGGCTGGGGCCGCCCCGAAAGCCAGGCCCGAATGGCTTTGTAGGCCCACCTCTGTTCGGCGAAGGCGCCCTTTTTCAAAGCCCGGTCCCAACGGGCCTGAAGGGCGGCCGAAGGCACGGCAGGCCAACGGGTGGGCGGACGAACGTGGCTCTCCGCGTGAAGGCAGCGCGCTTCTTCTTCCCAGCGGCGCAGGCCTTGGCCTTTGAGCCGCCAATGCACCATTTCGTGGCGCAGGAGGGCGCCCAGATCCCGCCGCTTCAATTGTTCCCAGGGGCGCAGATGCAGCGTGTGGCCGCGCCATTGAGCGGCCTGGGCCGGACCCGCGCCTGTGGCGCGTTCGAAGGACGCGACCGTTTCATGGAGATGCACCTTCCACGGCGTCTCCGGCCAAGCGCCATAGCGCTCGGTGGAAGCCACAGCGGCACGAATGGGTTCTTCCAGATGCCGCGCCGCCTCAGGATCGCCCTGAAAAACGGGAGGGGCCGAAGCCAGAGCGACCAGACCCAGCAGCGGGAAAAACCCCTTCACGGAAGCCCCATGATGGCTTTGAACCGCGCCAAACCATCGCTGCGCCCCTTGCCTCTGGGCACGCGCAACACAGCGGTGACCACCCCGTTGCTACCCGCCACCCAAGCGCAGGTTTCGCCGTACTCCCCAGGCACCGGCGCCGTGCCCGTCTTCATCCACCAGGTGGGCTTCTCCATGACGAAGCCCTGGAATCCCAACATGAGCCGTCGGCATTGGGCCATCATGCGTTCCTGCGCTGGATGAATCATCCACTGGAGCATGGCGCGGGGCGTGGTGCGCAGCAGGTCCCCATCGCCGATCCAGGGCGGCCCCAGAGCGGGCACCTCGTTGCCAGGCTTGAGGCGAGTGCCCAGGAACGGACGGAAGGCATCCTCCAGCCGCACCCGCGTCACGCCATCGCCGTAGAGCCGCTTTTCCTCCGCTAGGCTCCAGTCGGCCCAGGCCAGAAAGGCCAGATTGCAGCTTTCCTTCAGGGCCTTGGCGAGATCCACGCGCCCGTGGCCCTTCTTCTCCCAGCATTCGTAGCCGTTCACGCCGCCCTTGACGCAGCGGAAGCCCATGTCCCGAGCGGCCCATTCGTCGCCCTGGAAGCGGATCCACACCAGCTTGGCAAGGCTGCCCATGGGCGATTCACGGTCGGCCTCGCCATAGGCCTGAATCACGCCATCGGCCCCCACCATGGCCAGCCCCTCCCCCGGCAGCAGCGCGGGCGCTTGGGCCGAGAGCGGAAGGAACATCAGGGCAGCCACAAAAAGCGAAACACGGAGGGCGCGGAGAAAAGAAGGAAGAGAACGCGGAGGAAGAAGGAATGGGCTGGAAGGCGCACCCACGTTGCATCGGCTCCAATCGCCAAGCTTTAAGAATCCAACCTTCATCCTGTCCATCCTTCCATCCTGTTTTTTCATCCCGTGACGCTTTTCTCCGTGTTCTCCAGGCTTCTTCCTTTGGATCGATTCACGGTTCGATATCGAAGGTTCCCAGGGTCACCGCGGGCGCGCCGGGCAGCACCAGCTGCGTGAAGACCCAGCGGCGCTCGCGGTCCGTGCCTCCATCCAGCACCGCCTCCACCCGGAGCAGAGCGGGATTGCCGCCCCGGTAGCCGCCCACCCAACGCAAGGTGTACGTGCCAGGAGGCGGCGCGGAATGCTGATAGGTGCCATCCCAACTCAGGGTGCCTCCTGAGGCGGAGCGACGCCCTTGGGTGGCCAGGGCGCCGCTGGGCTCCATCACTTCCAGGCGGCCCGATACCCAGGTGTTGCCATCCTGAACGGAGCTGACCCTCAGGCGAGTGCGCGAAGCGAAGGTCCACCAGGTGCGAACCACCCGCTGGCCTGAATCCGGCTGCAGGATCTCCAGTCGGTTTTCGCCGTTCTGACAGCGCAGAGCGTGGTTCCAGGTGTACCCCACCTGCACTTCGGCGCTGGTGGCTTCTCCGTTGAACCACAGCTGCAGAGGCCGAGTCCGCCACTGATTCCGCTTCTCTTCCTCCTCTCGGGCCAGACGCTCCCGCCTCAGTTCGTCGGCGCTCTTTTCCGGCCTTGCTTCCTCCTCGTCGGAGTAATCCTGCGAGTAATCGTCGTAGGCTCCCCGAAGATCCGTGGTGTCCTTGGGGGGATTGGGATCACGAGGATCCACGATCTTCACCGCAAGGGTCACGGAGTTATCGCTCATCCAGCCGCCCAGTTCCGGCGTGACCTCAAGGCGCCACTGCCGAGGGTCCGGCGTGTAGAAGGCGGGCTTGGGCGTCGGCTTGGTGGGCGCCTTCTGGGCCAGGAGCAGGTCGGTGCACATCAACGGAAGAACGAACAGCCATCCGCGTTTCATTTCGCGCCTCCTTCCGTCACCTTCAGTTCCAGGCCATCGCAGGTGGCCCACAATCCTTCGTTGGACATGAGGCTCAGCTTTGCGGGTCGGAAGCGGTACGAGCCCGCCATGGCGGCCCGCAGCAGGATGCGCACGGTGGGACGATCCCAGGGATCGAGCCGCTGGAAGAAGCACACCACCCGATCGGGATGCACTTCGATGCGGGGCTTGGTCCACGCCGAAACACTGTCGTCGTCGCCGAAGATCTTGCCCTCCAGCACGAAGCCTTCCAGCTTCACCGTGGGCGTGAGGCCTGCGGGAATGGGCACCTCCAGCACCGTGTAATCGGCCCCCTGATCCACGTTCAGGTTCAGTTCCATCCAGGCTTCGTCCCCCACGGCCATGAGGCCGGTCCACTTCTGCCGAACCCAGCCATGGCGCGCGTTGCCGGTCTGCTGAGGCGTTCGCAATCGCCAGATGGACCGTTTCACGTCCAGGTTCAGGGCGCCAGCGGAGCTCTCGCCCTTGGGATGGCCCACGCTGCCCGACACTTGGTAGGCGTAGGTCCACACCAGCACGCCCTGACCCGAAGCCGTGAGCTGCTGAGGCTTGGGCTCGGACATGGGCACGTACCCTGGACGATCCTCGCGACTGCCCCATCGGCGCGGCAGGAGGCGCTCCAGCTTGGAGAAATCCCAACTGGGGCCACCCGACACGGAAGCCTGCATGGAAGCGCCTTTCCAGTTCAACGGGCGGATCTTGGCCAAGGCCGGGAGCAATTCCACGACCTGAGCCGTGGACCAGGTGGAGTACCAGCCATACCCCCTGAACTGGGTCGCAAGGTAGGCCTCGCCGGGCCGGATGAGGGGCGACGAGGGTTTGGCCAGGCACAGCGCCTTGAGCGCCATCACCGTGGGCACCACATCGCCGGAGGCATACCCGTGCCAGTCGTACGAGGAACCTTCCCACCGGACGAGGCCTCCTTTGTAGGTGGCGGCCTTCTCCAGCCGCTCCGCCAGGAGGGCGGCCTTGGGATGCCGAGTCTGGGCCGCGGCCAGCGTGGTCATCGCGAGCACATGGGCCCCTGGCCACCGGCCCGAAAGCACCTTGTCTGCCGCGCTATCCAGCAATCCCGCCATGGGTTCGCCGGTCTGCGACAGCGCCTGGAGCAGGAAGGCCGCGTCGCCCCAGGGATCGGGATCCTGGCCTTTCTCCACCTTGGAACCAGGTTCCCGCCGATCGGCCTGCTGCGCCACTCGCCGGAACAGCACCAGGGCGGCTTCCCGTCCACGGCGGTAGACGTTTTCATCCACCTCATAGCCCAGGCGCTTCATGGTGGCAAAGCTCTGAATGGCGTAGCCCGTGGTGTGAGGATTGGCGCTCAATCCGAAATCGTTGGGCGCATACCAGCCCCAGCCGCCATTGGGCTGCTGGTAGCCGTACACCCGGAACACGCCGTCCCGGATATTGCGATCGAGGTTGGTGAGCTGCTTCCAGTCCAGGGGCGGCATCAAGCCCTGCTTCACCAGATCCGCCACCAGCAGGTTGGGCACGAAGCTCGAAAGAGTCTGCTCCACGCATCCATAGGGATAGCCGATGAGGTAGGGCAGCGAAGGCTGGACCAGGTGCTCCAGGTTGCCCACAGGCGTCACCACCAGTCCCGCTTCGCCCTTGGCGCCAGGAGGCACCGGAATGGTCACGGTCTGCGCGGGTCCGGTCAGGTACAGCGAACCGCTCACGGAGGCCGGCACCAGTTGATCCAGCACCGTGACGCTGCGCCGCTCGGCATCCTTGAGGTTGCCGCCTTCCACCCGCGCCGTGACCACCAAGGGCCCGGTCTTGTCGGCAAAGAGGGGCAGCGCCAAGCGGTGCTCGCCCTGATCGTCGAGGCTGAAGCTGGATTCGCTAGTCCCGCCCAGGCGACCGTTGGTCACTTCCAGGCGCACCTTGCCTGACAGGGGTTGGCCGGAGAGGTTGCGCACCTGGGCAATGGCCCGGGCTTCTTCGCCCACGGAAAGCGTGCGCGGCAGCGTGAGGCTCACCTGCAGAGGCTTGGAAGCCGGGCGCTGGGCGCGGCCTACGCCGATCTTGGTATCGGCGGTGACGGCGCTGGCGGTGGCTCTCCAGGCCGTGAGGTTATCGGGCAACACCAGCTCGGTGCTGGCGCGGCCATCGCTGCCCGCGGCCAGGAAGGGAATCCAATGGGCCGTGTCCTTGAAGTTCTGGCGTACCTTGTCGGCATCGTCGCTCTTAAATTCGCCGCGCTTGGTCTGCTTGAGGCTCCACACGGGCCGCTGGTGGCGCAGGATATCCCAGAAGCTCCAATCGGTGCTGCCCGTGCGGGTCACGCCGTGGCGACGTGTGGGATGGAAGAAGCGCACGGGATCGGGATGCAGTTCGGCGCTGAGGGCATAGATGGCTTCGTCCACCACGCCTACGCTGAGATCCGCCGCCACGGGGCGGCCTTCCCAATCCTTCACCTGCACCGCCACCTTCATGGGCTGGCCGGGCTGGTAGCGTTCCTTGTCCAACTGCACATCCACCTGCAAACGTCGATCCACCTTGGGCACCCGCAGGGGCACTTCGGCCAACTGCCGCCGCCCATCGGCCACGATCTCGAACACGGCCCAGACATTGGGCTGCATGGCCGCCGTGATGGGAAGCTCGATGAGGGCCGTAGTGCCCTGCACCTGGCGGGTTTCCCGACGCCCCAGGCTTTCGTTTTCCAGAGCCCAATGCAGGGTGAGCTTGGGCTTGGGCAGGCGCACGAGAATGCGCGCCGTGTCGCCCACGCGGTATTCGCCCTTGTCGGCGCTGGCTCGCAGATCGGGCACCGCAGGCAGCGGCGTGCCTTCGGCGGCCACGGTGATGACCCGCTGGGCAGTGACGATGCGCCCCTTGGAGTCCTTGGCTTCAGCCACCACCAGGAACAGGCCGCCTTCATTCAGGGTGAGACTGGCCTTGGGCCCGTTGGCCGTGGCCAGCATTTGGCCCGGCTTGAAGGCCGTGGGCCGGGACCACCAGCGGCTGCCGTCCTTTTCGGTGACGATCCGCGTGGCCTTGAGGACAACGGGCACCTTGGGAAGTTCTTTGCCATCCAGATCCAGCACTCGAGCCATGGCCTGGAAAGGCTTGCCGGGAGCGGCCACGCTGCGATCCGTTCCCACCAGCAGCACCAGTTCTCCGGCACTGGCCCGCACCTGGGCATTGCCGGAATTCCTCTGACCGCTGCCATCGGCCACCTTCACCACGAAACGCCACAGGCCGTCCTCCTTGGCGACGAAATCAGGGCTGGCCCCTTCGCCCGCTTCGTTCAGATTCAGTTCGCCGCTCTCCATCAATTCGGGCACGGGACCTTCGTCCTCGTCGCTCCAGTACCAGCTGCTTTGTCGCGGCACGATCTTGTAGAGGAACCACTCGGCCTTGGCGTTGCGCACGGCCGCACCATAGAAGTAGCGGGCCTGCACGTTGAAGCTCATGGCATCGCCCAGCCCCACCTTGGATTTGTCGGCGGTGACGGTGACTGCGAAAGCGGGCTTGACGAACTGCTCCACCTTGAACTCCGCCTGAGCGGGTCCGCCGGGAGCCTGGAACACGAAGCGGTAGAGCCCCAGGCGTCCTGCGCCGGGCAGGGTCACGCTGGCGCCGTACGTGCCGGTCTCCGCGCTGAGCAGCTTCGCCTTGCCTTCGCCCACCTTGGTGTCCTCGGGGTCCAGCACGGTGTAGGGCAGTTCCGCCACCCCCCGCGCCACTTTGTTTTCGCCACTTTCCACGGTGCGAAGGATGGCCTTGGCGAAAACCTCCTGCCCGGGCCGATAAAGGGGCCGCTCGGTGTAGGCGTAGAGGCGCTGCTTCACCGCAGCGGAAGCAGCGCCTTCGATGGCCAACAGGGCAAGGTTCTTGCCGGACTGCGCCATCACCACCCGCCGCAATCCCGGACTGGCCGCCACTTCGGCGCGCCCCTCTGTGCCGAAGGAGAGGGCCTTGACCGCCCCGCCTTCGAACATCTGGCCGCTCACCCCGCTGCGCAACGCGCCGTCCTGGGCGTTCACCGCCTGCACCCGCAGGGTTCCGCCATCCTGTTCGCCCAGCAGGGCCAGATCCGTCACCAGCCAGGGCACGTACGCGGCCTCGCTCCCTTTGAGGATCTCCACGAGATAGACTCCCGCTTCCTGGGCGGGCAATTCGATGCGGCTGAGGGCATTGCGGTCGGAGCCTTGAGACTCCTCGTCGTCGTTGCCGGTCTTCTTCTCGATTTCCTCTGTCACTTGCGGCACCAGCTCCGTAAGAAAGCTGAGTCCCTTGACGCCGTCGAGGGCCTGGGCCGCGCCATCGCGCGCGGGTGTCGAACCCGTGAGCGCCTGTCCGAGCCGATCCGTTTCCTTGGCCACATCCTTCAGAGCACGGGTGGCGGTGCGATGCACGGTGGTGAAGGCTCGGCGGCCGCCCCAAAGGAAGGCCTCGCGCAACAGATCCAAGGGATCCCGACCGGCGCGGCCTCCTTCCAGGATCGCGGCGGCGCGATCCTTGGTGAGCAGCTCTTTCAGGAACACCTGGGGCTCGTCCACGCGATGCAGGCGCACACGCACCTCCGTGGGCACGGGGCCTGCGGCTTCGAGATAGGCCACGCGTCCAGGCAAGGTGGGGCGAGGCACGGCGAAGGCGCCGGTCCAGCCTCCCTCGCGCCACGCCGCTTCCCTGGGCTTGGACTGGGAGGTTCCGACCGTGGGCAGCAGCAGCGCCGCAGGGACGAGCAGAGTGAGGAAGGGTTTCAGCCAGCGCATGTCAGTACCTTGCTTCGGTCAGCACCTTCCAGCGGTAAACGCCGAGAAAGGCTGGGTTTTCAGGGAGGGGACGAAAGGGAGGATCGGGGTGATGCAACAGTTCATCCAGACGCACGCGGCGCACTTCGCCTTCCTGGGCGGTGCCGCCGCTCTGCTCTGGGCCGGTGTGATAGAGCAGCACGGGCTGTCCATCGAGATCAGGCCGCACGAAAGCCATGGCGTGATCGGGCTGGGGCCGAGCACCGCCGCGCGCGAAGAAGAGGAGGTCGCCCGGCTTGGCCACGGCCACTTCGCGCCCCAGGAACACGCAGGAAAGCCGCCGCAGCAGCGCTCCCTTGGCGAACGGCTGCCAGCCTTCTTCCGTGGGAAAGGCCTGCCGCCAAGGACCCGCCAACGCCGGATTGGGATCGCCCGCCACCGCGGGGCCACCGAATCCCACGCGGCTGCGCCACGCTTCGGTGTGCGGCCCCCAGGCTTCGCGGAAGGCGAAGCGCAGAAGCCCCGCGCAATCCCGTTGAGCAGGCTCCCAGGCAGGGCTGGGTCCATCGGCCTGCTGTTCCAGAATGGCCACGAACCAGGCCCGGAATCGATCGCGATCCCCTTGCTCCATCAATTCGCCCTCGTTCAGGCCACCGCTGGGACTCACGGACAAGGCCTGAACGAAGCGAGGCCAGGCGCGGATTTCGAAGGTCTCTGCGGCGCGGGGCGACAGGAAGAAGCCCTGCCGGGCGTTGCCCCAGGCCTGGGTTCCCGTCACCTGGGCGCCCCAGGCGCTGCGGCGCATCCCCAACAGGGATCGGCTTTCCAGAGCGATTCGTTGCACCGCGTTGCCTTCGGATCGTTCGATCCAGGCGCGATGGCGCACCGGTGCCAGCAGGGCGAAAAGCCCCACCAGCGCCACGGAAGCGCCCAGGATCGGCCAGTGGTGTTTCATCGCGGGCGAACCTCGAATCCGCCGGGGCCCAGTTCCACCGAGAGGTTCTGGACTCCCAGCCCCTTGAGCACGCCGAGGAAGGGCGCAAAGGTGGCGGCCATTTCGGAGGCCACTTCGTCCTGACTGGAATCCGGTTCGCTCATCCACCAGTAGCGCGCGCCGAAATTCGTGCGGAGATAGGCCACCAGCAGGGTTTCCAGATCCTTGGCCGCCTTGGCTCCATCGAGGGCGATGCGTCCGTAGGCGGTGGAAGGCGTATCCGCCAGCGTCGGCGTCTGCCCCAACAGGCCCGCCAGCACGTTCTGCACGGCCCCGTCGTCACTGCCCACCACCAAGGTCTCGCCCTGAACGGCATAGGCCGGAGCGAAGGCCTGCTCGGTGCGCGTGCGATGCACCACGAGCCCCTTGGCGTATTCCCGCTGCTGCACGGAGCCCTTGAACAGCTTGGGCCACGCGGCCTTGAGCAGGGCTTCCACCTGGGCGCTCTTGCCGCTCTGAATAGGCAGAGCCAGAGCCACGCTGGGCGTCATGCCCGGTTCTCCGAAACCGCCGTAGGCCGCCACCTTCCCCGCCATTTCCTGGCGATTGGCTCGATAGCGATCTTCCTTCTTCAGTTTCTGGAGTTCAGCCATGGCGGCCTTCTGCGCGGCGCTCAGCGGCGGCGCAGGAGTCCAGCCGTTCCAATGCAGGGCCGCCCCGCGCAGGTCCAGCAGCCGTCGGATGGCCAGCAACTCCCCGTGCAAGCCCTTCACCGCGGCCTGCCGCTCCTTGGCGCTCTGCACGGCGGCCTGATAGTCCCTGCGCTGGGAAGGCGTAAGGGTGCGACCATCGCTGGCGAATTCCGGCATCGTCGGGATGGACACACCTACAGGCTCATCGTCCTCCAACAGCGTGGCGAGCATCGCTTCGGTGGGTCCCGCGCCCAGCGCCACGGACAGGGAGCCCAGGCGGGGAGCCGCTTTGGCGATGGAAGGGTTGGCCCACGTCTGCTGCGCCAATCCCAGCGCGCGCCGACGCAGGGCCAGCCGCTCGAAAGTGGCATTGGCGCCGATGCGCGGCACGATCCAAAGGGACACTTCGGTCTGGGCCTGTACGCCCGCCAGCGCCACGCGGCCCCACTCCTGCCGCTCGGCCAGCGTCACCTGAGCGGTGGGGAACACCAAGGCGCGAAGAGGCGCTTCCTTGTCGCACAACCACGTGCCTTCAGAGGCCACCCAGAGATGCAGCACGCCGCCGCTGCCCCGCACCTGAGTGATCTCCGCCTTGCGATCCTTGCCATCCTCCCAGGTCACGGTGCGGCTGCGCGCGCCCTTGGACAGCGGATTGAGCCGCAGCAGATCCAGTCCCACCTTCGTGCGCATGGGCAGGT
This sequence comes from Bacillota bacterium, assembly GCA_021287085.1. Taxonomy (GTDB): domain Bacteria; phylum Acidobacteriota; class Holophagae; order Holophagales; family Holophagaceae; genus JAYREN01. Next base: position 10,264 of record JAJTBC010000057.1, read on the forward strand.
CGCCCGGAATGAAGATC
>JAJTBC010000207.1 GCA_021287085.1 Bacillota bacterium
CCCCACTTCCAGACAGTCCTTGAACAGCAGCATGACGCCGCTGATTTCATGGGCATCCAGGCCTGTCCAGGTTCTCTGGGGCTCCACAAACAGAACGATGGGAGTGCGGCTTGGGAGGGTCCATTGCCTCCACCCGCTCCACAACACCAGGAAAAGAACCAAACCCCCGGCCAGGAACAGCCAGGGATGTCTTTTCCCGACCCAGGTTCGAATGGAGGCAAGCATGGAAGTACGGTAGCGGAAATGCGCGACAATGAACGTATTCTTGAAGGGAAGATGAGGCCCCCATGTCCGATCCCAAGCCCCGCACGGAAGAATTCAAGCTCGATGGCGGCGAGGTCCTGGACAAATTCAAGGAACTGGCTCGGGAAGGCTCGATCCGGCGGGTGATCCTTAAAAACGAGGAGGGCCGTACCCTCATGGAAATCCCATTGATGGTGGGGCTCGTCGGCGTAGCCCTCCTGCCCGTACTGGCCGCCGTGGGCGCCGTGGCGGCGGTGGCCACGCGCATGACCCTGGTCGTGGAACGGGTGGACTCCTAGGCCATGAAGGCGTTTCCTGGGGCATTGCTGCGTCGTCTGTGCGCCTTGAGCCTGCTGGTGCTGGCCTTGGGATACCTGACCCATGCCGCATGGCCCAGCGTCTCGAAGTCCAACCTGGGGGGCCTGGCCCTGGTGAGTGCGGAGGCCGCGGATGGCTCGGAGACGCCAGGCTGTGTGGCCGGTTGCCATTTCTTCTGCCATCACGGCTGCCCGGTGCCGCCATTGCCCCAAGCGCCCCAGATCCTAGTGGTTCAACCTGAATCCGTGGTGAGCCAGGAAATGGTGCCCTCCTTGCGCATCCGTCATTTCCAGCCCCTCAAGGCCCCTCCTCGGAGCAAGCTCGCCTAGCGCAGCCCTGCACTCTCACCTTTTCCGATCTTTTCCGAGGACATCATGCATCGAGCCCTGCTTGGGGCGGCGCTCCTGGGCGTTTGGATCGCCCAGGCCCAAAGCCCCGCGCCTCTTACCCCCGCGCCTCTTACCTTTGATCAACTGCTCACCAAGGCCGTCCCCGATCCTCTAACCCTGCGGCTGGAGGCGGACCTAGCTGCCCGCCAACGCCAGCTTGCGGCCACCGGCGGCCTGCTGAGGGAAGGCGCCACTGTGGCCGTGGAAGCGGGTCGGCGCACAGGTCCCAATGGGGCGTCCACCGACAAGACCGCGGAAGTGGATCTTCCGCTGATGCTGGCCGCAGGGGATCGCCAGCGCGCCGGAGCGAGTCTCGACCGCCTCCAGGGTCCGCTGCTCGCCTTAGCAAAGGCGGAATCCCGCCATCGGCTGCGCCAAGCCTACCTGGACGCGTGGCTGGAGATGACGCAGGTAGCGCAGCGTCAATCGCAGATGGCCCTCATGGGAACCTGGCTGAAGGTGGCCCAGGCCAGGGTGGATTCCGGCGCGGATCCGGCCTACCAGGCGGATCTGGTGCGGGGCGATCTGCTGAAGCTCGAAACGGAGTTAAGCGAAGCCCAGCGCCGCTGGATCGAAGCCTGGGGCCGCTTGCGCAGTCTCGCTGACCTGCCCCTGGAACCACAGCCTCTGGCGAGTCCTGGCACGGCCAAACTGCCCGCCCTGGAAAACGCGACAAGGGCCTTCGAACAAAGCCTCTACCGCAGGGTGCAGACGGATCGCGCCACCGCGGATCTGACCGCCTTCGAACTGGAACAATCCCTCAAACGCTCCCGCTGGAGCCTGAGGGGCAGCTACGCCTCGGAAGGCGACGAGCGCATCGCGAAGTTGGGGGTGGGATTCCGCCTGCCCCGCCCCGGCGAACTCAGCGCCCAGAATCGAGAGCGAGCCACGGGCCGTCGGGCCTTGGAACGAGAGTCTCAGAACGCGGCCTCCCAGCTGGAATCCCGTTTCCAGGCGGCCCTCGCGCGCGCTCGCTCCTTCCCTGGCACCGTGGAATTGCCGAGTTTCGGCTCCGCGTTGGCCGCCGTGGATGTGCGGTTGAAGGAAGGCAAAGAGCGGCCTTCCGAAGCCCTCCTGATCCGACGCCAACTGCTGGAAGCGGAAAGCGCCGCCCTGCTGCGTTTGCACGAAGCCCACGCCCTGGTGGCCGAACTGGAACTGCTGATTCTTGGAGATGCCCGATGAAATCTGTCCCCCTTTCCCTGCTGGCCGCTCTGCTGGTACTCGGCGCCTGCGACCGCTCACGCCCCGCTCCCGCTGCCGTCGATCCCGGGACCGCAGCCCCTGCCACTGTCCCCTTGAAAGCGCTGGAAGGGAATTTCCATTCCATGGACGTGCCAGCCTCAGGGCCGCTCCAGGTCTGGTTCCCCGCCGAGGCCATGGGGAATGAAGGCGCCAGGGCCGTGCTGACCGCGCCCGTGTCGGGCCTCGTGGCCGCCATCGCAGTGGAGCCCGGTCGCCCTGTGGGTCAAGGCACAATCCTGCTTATGGTACGCAGCCCCGAACTGGCGGATCTGAAATCCCGCTGGCTCGCGGCCACCGCCCGACTGAAGCGCGCCCAGGCCGAACTGGCCCGGGAAGAACGGCTGGCCCAGGCCCACGCCGGCGCCCAGCGGGATCTGGAAATGGCCCAGGCGGAGCAGGCCACGGCCCAGGCCGAGGCGGAATCCGCCCGCATTGCCCTGCAGGCCCGCGGGGTGGCCCCCGAACAGGCAGAAGGCGTGTGGGTGCTGAAGGCTCCCGCCGCCGGCACCGTGGACGAATGGAAGGTGCGCCTGGGGCAGGGGGTTTCGGCCCAGCAGGAGCTGGGTTCCCTGCAACTGGCTTCCGCCACTTTGGCCGTGGTGGAAGTGTCCTTCCCCGTGACCTGGAAGCTGGGCAGCCACACCACGGTGCGGGAGGGTCAGCGCACGTGGCAGGGCGAAGTGGTGGGACTTCCTGCCTCCGTCGGTCAAGGCACGGGCCGCTTGGCCTATCGCGTGAGGCTTTCGGGTGGCCCTCTGCCCTTGCCCGGCACGCCGCTGGAAGTGCAGGCCCCCGTAGGACACGGCGTACTGCTGCCCACCTCGGCCCTTCAACAAGTGGATGGTGTGTGGGGCGTCTTCCTGAAGGAAGGCGACGTGGCCAAGTTCCATCCCGTGAAACGAGGCCCGGAATCCAGTCGTCAGACGCTGGTGCTGGAAGGGCTTGAACCCGGCGCCAAAGTGATTACCGAAGGAGCCTATCTGCTGAAGTCCAAGCTGCTGCGTCTGCAGTCGGGAGGTG
>JAJTBC010000096.1 GCA_021287085.1 Bacillota bacterium
GGGCCTTCCTTGCTGGAGTTCAGGATCTTGATCTGTCGTCGGACGGCCTTCCAGAGCGGCTTGGCCCACAGTGGGATGCCCTCCAGCATGCGTGCCACGGAGATGTGGCATGGAATGCGTTCTCCCCGATGTTCCACCGCATCTCCGATGCGCTCAGGCATGGCGCCGATGCGCTGCAGGTTGTTGAAGAGCTTGGGCTGCACGATGAAGTAGAGATTCTGGATGCCTCGCAGTTCTGCCGAGCGCAGCACGGCCAGGTAGAGCGAAGCGAACACGAAGGGAAACCGGTGCAGAACGGGATCGTGGGTTGCAGCCGAAGGGCACTCCCTACCTGCGGCACAAGGGCCGGGGCGATCCCGGAAATCGCGGATCACCGCCATGCGAGAGACCTCGGCAATGCATTGGCGATCTTTCGTGATGGCCTTCTTGGTGAGGTTTTCGATGGGCAGCGGGCCATCCGTGGCGAAAATCAGCCGCATGCAGGCGATGGGGCGCTGGGTGGGTCGCCAATACAGCACGATAGGCAGTGCATGCACATCCATGGTGTCGATCTCGCGACGATCCTCGCGCAGGGCCTCCCAGCCCTTTTCCTGGCAGAACACTTCGTGCCGGATGCTGGCTGCATCCTCCAAGGCCGCATCTCCAGTGACCAAGGCGAAATGGCGATGGAAATAGCGGCCTGAGCCCAACGCCGTTCGGAGGAATCGCAAGGTGCGGAGCGTGCGGCGAAAACGGGTGGCCATGGAGGATCCATGAAGAAGAGAGATTTCACCCCGGGCAGCCATGGGAAGAAGGCCGTCGATGCATGGCTAGGACAAGCATCTTGAAAAAAAGAAATTCCCAACCATTATTCTAATCGACGGGGATCTCCGAAATCATGAATTTCACTTGATTGGTTCATTGGTGACGGCCAAATCCAGGGCCTACCAGAGGGTTTCCTTGGAAGCTGTATAGGCTTGTTCCAAAGGTAAACGCCGAGAGCGCATGCAGTGGCGCGTGGGAAAACCCACCCGGAACATCATGTGCAGGATCTCACCCTCGCTTAAATCCAGGAGGGTGGGGAGCTCCAGCCCGATGCGGCTCACTTGGGCCACCATGGCCTTGGGTACCGTGCCCAGGGCCAAGCGGTTCAACTGATCGTTCAGGGAATAGTAGGGATGCACCGCAAGCCCAGCCGCATTGAGGGCGACCCAGGCGCGTTCCATGAGGCGGCCTGCTTCGACGATTTCCAGATGACCCTGGGAGCCAAGGATGCACACCAAAGCCGGGGCCCCTTGACAGAGGCGGGAATCCACCATCGCCATCAGCTTGTACGCCCCAAAATGATTGAGGAAAGCCATTCGTCGCCAATCGCGGATGCTTCGCATGAAGAGGCGCCCGCCCGGAGGCAGGTGCAGGGTGGCGGCATCCAGGCCTTCCTGAGCGTTTCCATCCTCGAAGCGAAGGCTGCTCACGAGCCATTCGTGCAGTTCCCGAGTGAGAAAGCGGGCTTCCGAGGCCTGGCGAAAAAGCTTCGCCAGTGCATGACGACGGGGTTTTTCCGTAAGGACCAGGAGCCGACTCGATCCTTCGCGGAGGCCCGAAATTTCCTTCACGACTTCGGAGGGAATGGGGGCTTGGAGGTAGGGGAAACGGTTCGTGTGGCGTTGGTTGAAGTCCGACAGATTCGGCTGGAAGTGGCCGGAAGGGCTCGCTTCAACGTGGATATGGAAATAAGGTTTGCCTTGCTCCAGATCTATCGCTTCGATGCGATAAGGCAAGTGCCAGATTTCCAGAGTCGCCGCCACGTTCTCCAGGGCCGCGCCTACGGCCAGCAGCGTGGCATGGCCCGAAGGGCCGAATAGGGTTTTGACGCCCTGGGCCGCATGGTAGGCGATGACAAAAGTCCGGCCGTTCCAGGCGAAGCGAAGAGGCTGGGAATTGTCCGCTGTAGGGGCCGCTTGAGCGGCCAAGGCCAAGGTGTATCCCAGATCGGTGGACGAAGTCTGCACTATCTCACCTGCGAAATGGAACGGGGGCTTGAATTGGCAGTCGGCAGCAGAGGCGCAACGCATTCAACGTCTTCCCAGCCAAGGGTCCACGGAATCCATTCGCGTCCTTGCGTCCGCAGCGCGCATCCGGCACTGGCTTCGTGCCCTGTATTACCTGGCTGATGCGGGGCGCATGAAATGGGCACGTGCCTTCCATGCGGGTATCGGTGCGACCTCTAGTCGCATGGAGATGTGCCGAATCGCCGTCATCCGTGACGAGATCCGATTGAGCCTCCCGCTCCAATGGATGCGGGCCAAAGGCCTCTCGAAACTGGACGGGCAAGAGGCCAACGGAAGGCACCCTGTTCTCCTTTCAATGGTTCGTTTGCGAAATTTCCAGCTCCACCCGTTGTCCCAGTTTCAAGGGTGTGGATTCGTTGAGGGCCACTTTCACCAGCAGAACCCGGGTGTCGGCGGGACGGGAAGGGTCTTGGGGGCGCAGGCGGCGGCCCGTGACGTTGGTGGGGATCTCTTCCACATGGCCTTTCCAGCTTCCGGCTTGCCCCTCGGCTCGCACGGTCACGGGAGCGCCCACGCGGATGCGGGAAAGATCGAATTCGTCGATTTCGGCTTCCACCCGCACCTGATCCATCTTGGCTACCCGCACGAGGGCTCCGCCCGGCAGCACGGTTTCCCCGGGCTGCACCAGGCGCGTCAACAGGCTGCCATTGAAAGGAGCGGAAATCACCAGTTTGGCCAGCACCACCTTGAGGCGCTCCGTGGTGGCCACGGCCGCATCCCGCCGTGCCCGCAGCACCGAAAGCTGATTGCGCACGGCATCGAGGCTTTGCTGCGTAACGATCCCTTGTTGAGCCAAGGACTCCTGGCGCTGCACTTCCTTCACTTGGTAACCGATGTCCGTATCCAACTCCTTGATACGGGCCGTGGCCTCGCGGAGGGCGGCGTCGTCGCTGCGGGAATCCAGGCGCACCAGCACTTGGCCTTGGCGGATATCGTCGCCTTCCTGGGCCGTGATCTCCCGAATCGTGCCGCCCAGATCGGTGCCCAGCACGAGATCTGCACCGGGGTAGGCCACGAAGCGTCCTTCGGCCCGCAAGGGCACCGACTGGACCAAGGGCGGGGGTGCATCCGGCGGCGTGCTTTTGCCTCGTTCAAGATACTTGCAGCCCAGGAGCCCCGCGCCGAGGCAGGGAAGCAGGAGGGAATAGAGAAGGGTGCGGTTCAACATGACGATTCCGATTCAAGCACTTTGGATGAGGCCATCGCGGATGCGCAACACACGGTCGGCAATTTCCCGCACCTTGGGGTCGTGGGTGACGATGAGCAGGCCCCGATGTTCGCGCTTGGCCAAGTTTCGGAACATCTGAAGCACTTGGGAACCCACCTGGGTATCGAGGTTGGCGGTGGGCTCGTCGGCCAGCAGGATCGACGGCTTGCCTGCCAAGGCTCGGGCCACGGCCACGCGTTGCTTCTGGCCGCCGGAAAGATCCCTCGGCAGATAGTCCATGCGATCCTCCAGACCGACTTTTTCAAGCAAGTCCTGGGCCGTCTTCTGGGCCAGCTTGCCCTTCATTCCCTTGAGATTCAAGGCGTACTCCACGTTCTGGGCCGCCGTGAGGGAGGGAAAGAGGTTGAACTGCTGGAACACGAAACCCAGACTGGCTCGGCGCACCCGAGCCAAATCCTTGGCTCGATGGGTGGCGATGGGCCGACCCTCGATTTCCACCTGGCCTCCCGTGGGCGTGAGGATGCAGCCCAGCAGTTGCAGCAGGGTGGTCTTGCCGGAGCCTGAAGGCCCTTCCAGGGCCACGATCTCACCGTAGTCGAGATCCAAGGAAACGCCCTTCAGCACCGGCGTTTCAAGCCAACCTTCGCGGTAGGTCTTGGTGAGATTCAGGCCCCGCATCACATACATGTCCGAGCGTTGCACGAGCATGTCAGCTCCTGAACACAAGACCGGGGTCGATCTTGGCCACTTTGTGGAAGCTGAGCAGCGCCGCTCCCAGGCACAGTCCCAGGGTGCCCACGCCCACCACGGCCACGAAGCCTGGCGTCATGATGAGCTTGAGATCGGCCTTGGCGGCCAGAGGTACCACCGCGAAGGCCATGGCCGTGCCCAGGGCGAAGCCGATGATCGCGGCCACGATGGCCTGGCGTGTGAGGATGCGGTAGATGTCGGCGTTGGAGCCACCGATGGCTTTCACGGTGCCGAATTCCTTCAGGTGCTCCATGGTGGAGGTGTAGAGGGTCTGGGCCACCACCACCAGCGCCACGAGACAGCCCAGGAACACCGTGAGAAAGGCGTTCATGCCGATGCCAGTGTTGGTGATCCAGTAGTGTTCGCTCTTCCGTGCCCATGACTCCTTGGTGTGGACATCGTTGAAAGGAAGGCGGCGCTGGATTTCCGCCTGCACGGCTCGAGGATCGGCGCCAGGGGCCAGCCGGATGAGGGTGTAGGTGGTTTGGCCACCCAGCAGGTTGGGTTGAAGGGCCTGAGCCAGGTCATAGTCCATGAAGGAGATGGGCGTGGTGGTAAAACTGAGCGCCCCCACGCTCTCGCCAATGATCTTCATGCGGATATCCAGCACTTCCCGAAACTCGCCGACCTTGAAATCCCCGAACCGGCGGCGGGCTTTGGAATCCAGCACGATGTTACGGCCGCGGCGCAGATCGTCCAAGTCTCCTTCCTTCATTTCCCAAGGCAGGTTCCAGGCTTTGAAATCCTTTAAGGCATAGAGCAGGCTGTTTTCCCGAACCCCAGTGGGAAGGCCCATGTTCAGGTAGCAGACAATGAGGTTGTCGGCTCTGGCGACGCCCGGCACGCTGCGGATGCGGTCCACCGTGGATTCCGGGTACATCTGGGGGAAGTCCATATTGGCCGTATTGCGGGAAGTAACCCATAGATCGGCATTGGCTTTGCGAACGGTCAAGGCCGCGTTGTCAAGCAGGCCGTTGAAGAGCCCGACCTGAGCCAGCACCAGCGCGGCGGAAAAGGCCACGCCGGAGATGGTGATGATGAAGCGCACGCGATCGTGCAGCAACATCTTCAGGCCAAGGTCCACCATGGAGGCTCCGGGAAAAGGGAAAAACCGAGTCTTTCGGAAAAGGAACACGTTTCAAGAGTGCCTTCTTTGAGGTCTCTTGACGAGTCCATCGGATGCATTTCCCGTACCTCCATTTTTGGCCTTGAAACCACCGTCGCCCTAGCGGGAGCTTTGCAACCTGCGATGCCCCCAGGCCAGGCTGAGGCCCCACGCCACTCCGCAAAGCGCCAAGCCGGGCCACGGCCAGGCGTGGATCAGGGCGAAGCTGAGGCCCAGGGCGACCAGGCTGCCCGCGGCTGCCCCTGGCGAAGGTGTGATGACGAAACGCCACCGGGGATGATCCAACGGTTTGACGAGGCTGGAATGACGTCCAGCGGCCAGCAGCGCCCAGGCGCCCGCCAGGCCCGGAAGCGGCGCGAAAGGCGCCACCAGGAGCCCCACCAGCAGGAGGAAAGTCAGATCCTTGGCCAGCAGCACCTGCCAGAAGGGCAAGGGCCATCGCTCGTAGCGGCGGATTTCCCGGTCCTGCACGAAACCCTGAAAGGCCAAGGCGGCCAGGGCCATCAGGATCAGCAGGGTGATCCCCAGGTTCATGCCAGGAGGCGCAGGCGCCTTCAGGCGGAAGGCCAGACCGCTCAAGGCCAGCAGCAGTGCCAGGTAGGGGTCCAGCACGTGGAGCCGCTCCCGCAGGCTTTTCAGCACGAGCAGGGCCATGGGCGAGGAGAGGCGAATGCGCGGAATGGGGAGCCGCTTCTCGGGTGAGGGAAGGCGCTTCAGCAGGGGGCCCAGATTCACCAGCAGGGTGGCCAAGCCCAGGCCCAGCGCCAACAGACGATGTTCGCGCCGCCCCCATACCAGAAGCGCCGCCACGGCCCAAGGCATGGGGCTGGTCAAAAGCGAAAGGAAGCGCAGGCGAAGAAAATCCCCTGCGCTCAGGGGGAACCGTTTCAGTCGCTCGGGAGGAACGCGCCGCAGCGGGTCCGAGGCCAGGGGCACGAACACCACCAGGCCCACCAGGGTGACCAGGAAGGTGGCGCTGGCGGGTTGGGTGGCCAGCAACAGGGCGCAAAAGATCAGGAAAGGATGGGAGGCCGCACCGCGGAAGACGCCAAGCTCCCGGCTTTGGAGCGTGGCCAGGGCTTTCAGGAGCGGCGCGATGCGAGCCACGGGAAATCCAGGTCAGGCAGCGATTCGAGATGCGC
>JAJTBC010000108.1 GCA_021287085.1 Bacillota bacterium
TCGCCGCTGACATGGGAGCGTCGCTGCTTGTCGTCTTCAATGGGCTGCGGTTGTTGAGAGTAGGTGGGAAAGACTAAACGCTGAAGCGGGGAAGTAGCCCTGCTTCAGCGTTTCTTGTCTGGGCTTAACTGAACTGCATTACGGTCAAGGCCGGGCTTTTTGCGTCGGCGAGAAATCGCTATTCTTCGGGCTCGTCGTATTCGGCGTTGTGCCAGACGTTCTGCACGTCGTCGTTGTCTTCGAGCATGTCGATTAGCTTCAGGAAGCTCTTGAGCTTGTCGGCGGGAATCTCGGCGCTGGTGCTGGCGGCGTTGATGATCTTGGCTTCCAACACGGGCAGCTTGGCGGCATCCACCGCATCCTTCACGGCCTGGTAGGACTCCGGCGAGGTTTTGATGATCCAGACTTCCTCGTCCTGCACCACGTCGTCGGCGCCCGCTTCCAGGGCCACTTCCATGATCTTGTCCTCGGCCACGTCGCCTTCCACCACGATCTGGCCCTGACGGCTGAAGAGATAGGACACGCTGCCCTGGGCGCCCAGATCCCCACCGAACTTGGCGAAGTAGCTGCGGATCTCAGGAGTGGTGCGGTTCTTGTTGTCGGTCATGGCTTCGACGATGATGGCCGAACCGCCGGGACCGTAGGCTTCGTAGGTCACTTCTTCGTAGGTGACGCCTTCCAGTTCGCCGGTGCCCTTCTTGATGGCGCGCTCCCAGTTGTCCTTGGGCATGTTGGCGGCCTTGGCCTGATCCACCGCGAGGCGCAAACGGGGATTGCTACCCACGTCGCCGCCGCCGAGGCGCGAGGCCACGGTGATTTCCTTGAGGATCTTGGTGAAGGCCTTGCCGCGCTTGGCGTCGAGGGCGCCCTTCTTGTGCTTGATGGTGGACCATTTGCTGTGGCCGGACATGCGTGTACTCCCAGAAAAAACGTGTCAGTCGAAAGGTGTCAGTGGATCAGCCCCGCAGCGCGCGCTTGGACACGCGGGCGAAGGGCGGTGGTTCCTGGCGCAGCATGGGCCGTTCGAGCATGAACTGGTACCACTGGTCGCCATAGACCTTCATCTTCATGGCCTTGCCGTTCTGCAACAGGTTGCGGTTGGTGAGCAACCGCTCGTCGTTCTTGCAGATCTTGAGGCCGCGATTGAGCAATTCGATGGCGCCATCGCGGTCGTGGGCCTCGTTGAGCATGTACGCGTAGGTGGCGTAGAGCAGGCTTTCCTTCTTGCCGGAGCGCAGCGCCAGGTCGAAGGTTTTGCGGGCGGCCTTCTTTTCGCCGCGCTTCCATTGCAGGATCGCCAGCATGGCCTTGGCCACGTAATGCTGCATGGACGCCGATTTGAGCAAAGGCTCCGCTTCGTCGTTCTTTTTGCGAAGGTACTGCACCACGCCGATCTGGCCGTCGATGGAGCCCTTCACCAGGAATTGCCGAGGAGCCAGCTTGTAGCCTTCCTTCATCACCATGATGGCGGCATCGAATTGCTGTTTCTTCATCAGCTCGCCAGCGCGATTGAAGATCTTTTCCAGTTCTTCCTGCACCTTGCGGCCCAGCCAGATGAAAAGGCCGATGCCAGCCACGAGGCCCAAAGGCACGCCGAACCAGAAGGAAATGCCCAGCAGTTTGGAAAGAAAGGCCACGACGAGGGCTGCGCCCACGCCCAGCAGAAGATTGATCACACGGTCTCCCTGGGATGGCCCGAAGGCCAAAGGGCTAGTTTACCGATGGCGAGGCTTCGTTTCCACGCCGTTTGTGTCAGCCCAGCACGCCGCTCCGAGGCTTGGGGGCGGGGCGCTTGCGGCGCACTACCTTCTTGGGGGCCTCAGCGGGAGCCGTTGCGACGGCCTGCACCTTGCGAGGCCGACCAGGGCCGCGCTTGGGCTTGGCGGGTTCCACCTGCTTTTTCGCCTTGACCACTTTCTTCTTGGGCTTAGGTGCAGGCTTGGCCTTCTTCTGTTCCTTTTTCACCTTTTCCTTGCGCACCAGGGCCTGGGCCGCGCGGCCCGTCACCACTACCCGGGAGCCGTCCTTCAGCTTCTTCACTTTGCTGCCGGGTTTGCGGCCGCGCTTGAGGCTCATGCGAAGGGGTTCTTCACCCAAAAAATCCTTTTCCACCTGGGCCTGAAGGGCCATCATTTGGCCTTTATCCATCTCATGATCGTGGCCACACAGATGCAGGAAGCCATGAATCACAAGGGTTTCCACCTCGCGGCGGCGGCTCACGCCCAGTTTTTTGGCCATTTTTTCCGCCACAGGCAGACTGATGACCAGATCACCCAGGTGCGGGAAGGCGCCTTTTTCGGCCTTGGAGGGAAAACTCAGCACATCCGTGGTCTGATTGAGGCCCCGATGCTCCCGATTGAGCCGACGCATGGCCCGATCATCCACATAGGAGATGGAAATACCCTGAGCTTTGGGCGCGAATTTATTTCGCAGACGGAGGAGAAGATCCCCCAAGGAACGCTCACCAGGCCCGCGCAGCTTGCTGCGGGTGGACCAATCAATCTTGAAGGGTACGGAGGAATCAGACATATGCAATCCTTTTGTTGGTAGTTCGTTGAAGGAAAATGATCAAAGAAATGAATCCCTTTGTCAACCGAGTCAATCTTTTTTGGCCTGACTTTCTATTTTGATGCTGAGTGTCGCAAAGCGATGGGCGTTTTCTTACAACCACAATCGAGGTAACATCTCATCATGAAACCCTTGGTACCAGAGGCCATTCAAGCCCAAACCCAATGTTATCTTGCGCTCCTGGATCGATGGAACGAGCGCCATGCCCTTACGGCCTTGGCGGCCCATGAACGCTACGAAGAATTGATTCTAGATTCCTGGGCCCTGCTGCCTCATTTGCAGCCGTTGGCTCCCGGCTCGACGGTGGTGGATTTCGGCACCGGCATGGGCATTCCGGCCATCCCCTTGGCCTTGGCACGACCCGATCTGCGCATCATCGCTCTGGATAAATCCAGGAAAAAAATCGCTTTCGTGCGCCAAGCGGTCCTGGAATTGGGGCTGGAAAACCTGGAACTGCAGGTGGCCAGGGCCGAGGAACTGCCCTCGCTCCAGGCCAATGCAGGCGTCGCCAAGGCCGTGGGCAGCCTGGACTTGTTGACGGGATGGTGGGCGCGCCATGGCCGAAGGGAGGGCACCTTGTGGCTGCTCAAGGGCGATGGAGAGGAAAGCCTGCCCCCAGCCTGGCGGCAGACGGTTCATTCCTATTCCCTTCCCACCCGCGGTACCCGTGCGGTCCTCCAGATCCAACAAGAGCCGGGTTCCTGAGAACCCGGCTCTTTGAGGAGACTCGAAGGAACTACTTGGTGACCACGTCGCCGGCGATCATCTCTTCCTTGGCCCGGAGGATGCGGCAGGTGGCCGTATGCTCCTCCACCTTGACCACCATGACCTGGCCCACGTAGTAGGTGGTCTTTTCTTCCGCCCGACCCTGGGCCTTGGGATCGTCGCCCACGGGCCACGTCCTGGTGCGAGCGGAGAGCAGGATATCACCCACCTTCAACCCGGCATCGGCGCCCTGATCAATGATGATCATTTCGTTATTGGCGCTTATCTCGTGGTTCTCCCTGGCATAGACGATGGTGCCCACGGGCTCCTTGAGGGGCACCGGCCCCACCACGTCCTTGCGGAGCTGGGCCACGATGTTCGCGGGTTCCGTGAAAGGCGCCACCTTGTAGCCCACTTCGATGGCGTCGAGGCTGCGCTCGATATGCGCGATGGCCCCCTTGGGATTGACGGTGGTGACGCGCACCACGCCCACCTGCTGCACCACGTCGCCCAGAACGCCCCTTTGCTTGTTGGTGGGATGCACCAGATTGCGCTTGGCCACCTTGAGCACTACGAGACGATCGCCCACTTTCACGCCACGATCCGCGCCGCCGGAGAGATAGACCACCTCAGTGTCTCCGAGGAATTGCCGACGCGCGGCCTGGCGACCGGAAATGGTCATGGCACCCAGATCACGGAATTGAGCCTCGGCGCCACGGGGAGCGAGGTAGGGAAGCCGAATGAAGTCCTGGAAGGTGAATCCGTATTCTTCCGGCCTCGTGCGAGTGGCCACCTTGCGATCGGGCGTCACGTTAAGCACGTCGCCGGGCGTCTCAGCCACCTGGCCCGCACCAGCCACGGTTTTCGCGGCCACAGGAATGATGAGCGGATCGCCGGGGTAGATCCAATGAGGATCCTTGATCCACTTGTTCTTGTCCCAGATCTGAGGCCACGCGAAGGGATTGCCCAGGAAGCGCTGCCCGAGATCCCAGAGCGTGTCGCCCTTCACCACCAGATACAGCTGGCTGCCTTCAGGAACGGTCACTTCTTTGGGGTAATCCCACTTGGAGAAGTGTTCCTCGACCTTGATGGGGCCGGCGGGAACCGGCGCGGGAGCAGCATCTTGGGCCACCAAGCCGAAGGTTAGGCAGGATACCGCTGTGAGTGCGAACAGCCATTGCCGCCGATCCATCATGTTCCCCCTTTGTAGGTTGCTGTCAGGAATTATAATCCATCGATTTCGATCATGCCTGAAAAAGCGTTTGGATACTCCTTAAAACCATCGACCTTTCGCTTCAAATGATGATTTTCGTTCAGGCCCCCACAAGGGCGTAGTAGAGGATCCAGGCCTGCTCACCGCCCATGGGAATGGGCGCCTGGGCATAGCGCGTCACGATTCTGGCCTCGGGAAGACGCAGCAGCGCAAAAAAGGCTTCCTGGAGTTCCGCCCCAGCATCCAGATGCACATGCAGGGTTCGCCACCCCAGGAAAACCCCATCCTGCAGGCGTTCGCGGAGACGCTCCAATGCGTCCGCCTGGGTATGCCCTCGCAGATCCAGAACCCCGTCCACCTCGATGGCCATGCCTGCGGCCAACTGGATACGCTCTGGCATAACGCTCACGGAGACCGCTTCTTCTTCAGGAAGAACCAGTGTTTCTTCCGGCGTTTCCACCACCGGATCAGGCTTCGGCAGAGAGGACTCGGGAATCCGGTTTTCGTGGGTGGGCTTTTCAGGCTGCGCCGCCAGGGAAGCCGAAAATCCTTTAACTCCCTTGAGTTCGCCCATGGCGGCAAGGAAATCCTCTGCGGCAGGCCTCGGCGGCGAAGGCAAAGGGTCCGATTCTTTCACTACGACCGCCGCGCCGCTACCACCGACAATGGAAGAAGCAGATCGTCGCAAACCCATGGCTTGCAAAAACATGGAATCCTCTTCTTCCAGACTTCTCGCCGGAACGTGAGTGGCCTTGGGTGCGGGCTTGGGCGACGCCTTCGCCTCCGGTACCCCGGACTCCTTCAAGGCCTGCTTCAACTTGGCCAAATCCTGCTTCCAGACCATGATCCACCTCTGTTGCCTTCAGGGTATCGCCCCATGTTGCGCGCGTGCCACACTTGACGCATTTTGCCCCCAACCCTTACCCCGTTTGGACCCGAATACCCCGGCGTCAGGCGACATTTCCAGGAATGGCACGGCCCTCGCTACCCCAATTTCCGGAGGTAACTCATGAAATCCCTGTTGACCCCTATCGCCATCCTCATCGCCACCGGCACCCTGAGCGCCCAACAGCCCCGCGTGGGGATCGCTCTCAACATCACGGCCCCTGTGGGCACGTTCCAGAGCACCACCGGCCAGGATGTCGATAACCAAGGCCACCCCATCTCCGTGAAATCAGGCTACGACATGGGCATCGGTGGCCAAGTCACCCTCAGCATCCCCTTGGATCCCAAGGTGGCCATTCGTCTGGGCTTGTCCGGCCATTCCATGAACGGCAGCAACACCAGCCCTGGCTTAAGCAAGATCAACCTGCGCCATTCCATGTTCAGCCTGGGCGCCGATCTCCAGCTCTTCACCGACAGCGCCTACCGCCATCGCGGCACCTATTTCCTGGCGGGCCTTTCGGCGGATTTCGAGCGCTTCGACCGCAGCTTCGACGACATCGGTTCCCTTTGGGCGGACGTGAATACCGAGCGCAAATCCCGTCTGGGCGGCACCATCGGCATCGGCCACACCTTCGGCTTCGATGCGGGCACCCGCTTCACGCTGGAAGCCGCCTATCACAGCACCCTCAGTGATCGCGATTCGGATCCCCTCTACACGCCCCGCAACCAGTTCGTGCGCGTGGGCTTCGGCTGGGTGTTCTAAGCCTCAAGAACAGGTTTCAGGAAAGCGCCTACCGCTTCTTGGTGGGCGCTTTCTTTTTTCGGGGAGCCGTCTTGGGCTTTTCCGTTTCGTCGGAACCACCCATGAGACCGCTCACAAAACGCTTGAGGTCGGCGTTCTCCGGCTCCATGCGAAGCAGCCTGCGGCTGTAGGAAAGCCGGTCGTAGCGCGGCCTCGCCTCATCGGCCTTCACCTGCTCGAACTTGTCTGCAACGTATTTGGAAGGAGAACCGGCCTGGGCGATCTCCTGCTTTTCCTTGGCCATGAACTCCTGCCAGCTGGTCAAGGAAGCGGCGTACGTGGCTTGTTCCTTGGCGAGCTGCGCCAGGAGCGCATCGATCTCCTTGAGGGACCACTCGCTGTGGGCGATGGCAGCGCGATGCTCTTCCAGGAAGCTGCGAAGCTGATTGCGCAGGCCGATCTGCTCTGCGGTCCAGCCCGCCTGGCCTTCGATCTCCTTGAGCCGCTTGTCCTGCTTTTCCACCATGGCCTTCCACTCGGCCACCTTGGTTTCGTGATCCTTGCGGATGCGACCGAAGGTGATCTCGGAGGCCTTCAGGTTCTCATTGGCCGAAGCCGCGGCCTTCTGCAGATGGCCGAGGGCATCCTCCCAAGCGCCTTCCAGGATACAAGCCCTGGCGGCGTAGTCTTCCGTGGCCACCAGAGCGCGCATGTTGTTGTAATCGGAAGCGCTCACCGCGAGACCTTCCCGCGAGAGCAGCGCCTCGGTGGCACGGCGCACCGTGGCCCCTTCCCCCCGCTCCAGCGCCACATCCCAGATCTTGTAGGCGTCCTTGAAGCGATCCGTCAAAGCCTGCCCCGCCAGGGGCATCACCAATGCGGGAACGAGGAGGAGGGAGGGGCCGACGCGCATGTCATCGACCCTTTCGGCCCTTGGGTGCGGTCTTGTCCTCGCCCACCACGGGAATCGCCACGCCGGTAAGGGTTTCGAGCTCCTTGATGACCTTGCGGTTGCTGGGGTCCATCACGTTCAGGCGGTGGAGGTAGCGCACCTTTTCGCCCTTGTCCGGGAACTGCTGATCCAGGAAGGTCTTGGAGCTCATGATGCCTTCCACGAACTTCACCTTGTCGTTCTTGAACTTGTAGGTTTCCAGCTGCTCCACCTGATCCTTCACCTGAGCCGCTTCTTCGGTGGCGAACTTGCCGTAGTAATCGGCTTCCTTCTTGGCCGTTTCGATGTAGCCCTTGAAAATCTCGGCGGATTTGAGGCTTTTTTCGATGCCTTCCTCTTCCCCCTTGATCAGGTCCAACTGCTGCTTGTCGCCCGCATCGGGATTGGGCTTGGCGCGCAGTTCCTTGATGAAGTCGGCGTTTTCGGCCAGGGTGCGCTTGGAGCCTTCGGCAGAATCCGTGAAGTACTTCACGATGAGCGGGAAGGTCTCGTTCACGTTATCGGCGTTGGTCTTGGCCGTGTCCTTGGCAAGATTGTGCAGTTCCACCGCCCGCTCCCATTGACCCGCCGCATCCGCAGCCTTGCCTGCGAGATGGTAGGCATAGGCGTATTCACGGTAGGCGGTGTAGCTGTTCATCTGGGTTTCGGGCTTGCTCTTGTCCCAAGCGGGCAAGCTCTTGGGAAGAATGCTCTCCATGCGGGCCGCCGCCTCCCGATTCTTGAACTCGGCCAGCAGCTTGGTCACTTCAGGACCAGCGGCTCGAAGGGCCTGGGAGAAATCGACGGGAGCGGGCGCCGGAGCGGGGCTTTGGGCCACGAGAGCAGCGGAAACAAGGGCGAGCGCGAAGGTTTTCATTGGGGGTTCCTTTCTGTCCAACGATCATCCATTAGAAAGTAATGTGCCAAAACGAACGTCTCTAGAGTACCTCAAATCAATCCCGATCCTTGAATTGAAGATTGGGACTGCGATCCAGGATGGTCAGTACCAACCGCTCGATCTGATCCACCACCAGGAAGCGCAGCACAGGTTCCGGCAGCGGCGATTCCTTGTCCTTGCGCTCAGGATCGCCCCCGCCGCGAAGCACGAAAAAGAAGCGCCCCTTCTCCAGGGACGCGATCTGCTTCCAATCCAGGCGCCCCGCGCCCATCCGGCGAGCCAAGGGCCCCGGCAGCGAACCCAGCTCCACGGCAAGCCCCACTTCGTCCACCAGCACATGAGTGCCTTCGATGAGCAGCAGGAAGAACAGCGAAAGAACCAGGAACAGACCCCCCGCCACGCAGGCCAGCAGGCTGCTCCCGAACCCGATCCAGAAGGCCCAAGTGGGTTCTCCGTTGGCCCCGGCCATGCGGATCAGGGCCACGAACCGCGGCATGCTCTGCAGGAGGTGCATGAGCCCCCGGACGCCCACCAGCCACGATCCCGCAAAGAGCAGCAGGGCCGTGGCCCGCTGCAGGAGGCTGGGGCGGAAGACGAGAGGCGTCAGCGCGGACATCAGGCCTCGGCCATGTCGCGCAGAATGGCCTGGGCTGCGGCCACGGGATCCGCCGCCTGGGTGATGGGCCGCCCCACCACCAGCCATGTGGAGCCTTCCCGGAGCGCCTGGGCGGGACTCAGCACTCGGGCCTGATCCTGCACCGACGCTCCCTGGGGCCGGATGCCCGGCGTCAACAAGCGGAATCCGTCCCCGCAGGCCTCGCGCACCGCGCGAGCTTCCTTGGCGGAGCAGACCACGCCATCCACCCCGCAATCCCTGGAAAGCCGCGCCAGATGCAAGGCCAGATCACCGGGTTCGGCCGTGGAACCGACCGCCGCGAGCGCCTCCCGATCCAGGCTCGTGAGGACCGTCACGGCCAGCAATTCGGTATGGCCGCCCTTGTCGCGATGCGATTTCACGGCGCTGGCCGCCGCTTCCAGCATGGCGGGTCCGCCCTGGGCATGGACGTTCACCAGGCGCGGATTCAGCGGCAGCACCGCCTCCAGCGCCCGCTTCACGGTGGTGGGAATATCGTGGAACTTCAGATCCAGAAAAACGGGCGCATGTTTCTGCAGCTCCCGCACCAGGGCTGGCCCCTCGGCACAGAACAACTCCAGCCCGACCTTCACCATGCCGACAGAACCCGACAGGGCGCGAGTCAGGGCCAGCGCTTCAGCCGCGGTGGGCACGTCCAGGGCCACCACCAATCGATCCACGGGGCGCAGGTTTTGAGTCATGACCATTCACCTTTCAGATGAGTCTGCCACAGCTGCTGCGCGAAACATCAGGCCAGGCCTATGCCCTGCAGCAAGGCGGTGACGAGCCCCCATGCCATCTGGCTCCAGTAATGGAAGCCGCGCTGAGTGGGCGTTTGGCTGTACACCCCGTGGAGACGGTCCTTGAGCATGGGGTAATTGCCGTCGGGGTCCAGCACCGCTGCCACCACGGGACTCTCGAATTCGTAGGTGATCCAGCGATCCTGGCCTTCCCAGAGGAGGCGCTGTTCCGAGCGATCCTCCAGGCGCACCCAAAGGGTGATAGGCACCTTCAGGCCACCGCGCCGCTCCAGGGTGAGGGATCCCCGCCGTCCTGGTGCCACCGATTGCGGCACGGCGAAACGCGGTCCCTGCGGCGACTCCAGCCAGCCCCCCTGCAGCACGGGCAGCACGTCCACGCTGCGAATGACGTAATCCAGCGTATCGGTGCCTTCCACAAAATCCCGCCAGAAGGCACTCAGATCGCGGCCTGACACCCGCTCGGCAATCCGACGGAAATCGGCAGCCGTGGGATGTTTGAAGGCCATCTCTGTCGCGTAGGCACGGATGATTTCCTCCATCACAGGCCGCCCCAGCAGGGCCTCCAGTTGATCCAGCACCAGCGTGGGCTTGGCGTAGGCCGTTCGCTGATAGCTGTCGCCATCCCGCATGCGATGGCCCTTCTGAGTGAGAGGGTCCACCGAAGGGTCGGTCCAGTACTGGACCCACTCAACCATTTCGGCCCCCATCTGGAAGCGGCGACTGCTCCATAGGCTTTGGTAGGTGCGCTGCATGACCTTGCGCGTGAACCACGAGGTCAGGCCTTCGTCCAGCCACGGTTCATCCACTTCGTTGGAGGCCACCATGCCGTAGAAATACTGATGACCGAATTCGTGGATGGAGACCCCCTCCGGCACCCCGCGCTGCTGGAAGGGATCGAAGGGCAGTGATCCGGCAGTGATGAGCGTGGGGTATTCCATGCCGTCCACAGCCTTTGCTTCCTTGGGCACGTCCAGCACCGTCAACGTAGGATACGGATAGGGGGAGCACCATTCCGAAGCCAGTCGCATGGCGGCTTTCACCGCCTCGTGCTGCCGATCGAGATTGCTGCGATTCTCGCCCTGTCCGTAGTAGAAGATCTGCACCTTGCGGTAGTCGTAGTGGGTATAGCCCCAACTGCGCTGCGGCATCACGGCCCAGGCGAAATCGTGCACATCCTCCGCATGGAGCTTCCAGATGGCGTTCAGCGGTCTCGCAGGATCCGGCGCGGCGTCGCGCTCCACGCCATCCTCCCCGCGATGCGGAATGCTCGTGCCGCTGTGGGCCAGCAGCAGCGCGTTGGGCAGGGACAACTCCACGTCATAGACGCCGAAGTCCGAAAAGAACTCCGTGTGGGCGTGGTAGGCGGCGCAGGTCCAGGCTTCCCCCTGGTACACGCCCACTTTGGGGAACCACTGCGCCCCCATGAGGAAATGCCCCGCCCAGCCCGTGCGGGCTTGGGCCCTAGGGAAGCGGCTTTCCCACTGGATATCCACGCGAATGGTTTCGCCCGGCGCCACGGCGCGCGGCAGCTTCACCCAATAGACCGTTTCATCCTCTCCGAAATAGCCCTCCAACGCCTCGCCTTCCAGGGCCACCCGCAGCAGTCGGCAGTAGCCCCAATCCTTGGGATCGGAACTCAGCTCGCGCCCGGATTCGCGGTAGAAGCGGCTTTGCGGGCCTTTGAAAGCGTTCAAGTAAAGATGCAGAGGAAATTCGCGGGTCGCCACCTTGCCCGCATTGCGCCACGTGATCGTCTCGCGCCCTTCCAGGGTTTTCCGTTCCCAGTCCAGGGCCGCCTGGATGCGGTAGTTGGCGATGCGAGGCGAACGCGGTTGATCGAACCAGTGATCGGGCCGCCACTCCCCAGCCCTCAGCGTCCCTGCGAAAACCAGCAGCAACAGACCTAACCACCCATGCCTAAACCGCCGCATAGCCCATCCCAGAAAACATGAGCTTACTCCATCTTCCGCTCTTGCTCCGCCCCGCGCCCGTGCTATACTCACCTTCCTGCCGCGGGGTGGAGCAGTCCGGTAGCTCGTTGGGCTCATAACCCAAAGGTCGCAGGTTCAAATCCTGCCCCCGCTACCAAACGCAAAAGGGTCCGGCTTGTCCGGGCCTTTTCACGTTTGACTGGAAACTGGGGATTTGAACCTGCGAGTGGCAGCCGCCCGATGAGCGCCCGCCGGAGACGCTCCTGTGGAGCGTCAAAGGCGAAACCAGGCGCGAATCGTTGGCGGCAACGTTCAAATCCTGCCCCCGCTACCAAACGTGAAAGGGTCCGGCTTGTCCGGGCCTTTTCACGTTTGACGGGTAACGAGGGATTTGAACCTGCGAGTGGCAGCCGCCCGATGAGCGGCCTCGCCCTCATCGACTTGGGACTGAAAACCGGTAGCTCAGGCCAGCCCCTAGGGAATCGGCGCTGAAGCGCCGCCCTTTCGAGTCCCTGGCTTGGGTTCGACCGAAGGAAACATGGAGG
This sequence comes from Bacillota bacterium, assembly GCA_021287085.1. Classification (GTDB taxonomy): domain Bacteria; phylum Acidobacteriota; class Holophagae; order Holophagales; family Holophagaceae; genus JAYREN01. The sequence goes on from JAJTBC010000108.1 coordinate 11,814, forward strand.
GCCGTTCGCTCGCTCAGTCCCAAATGGACGCCCCCAACGGCCTTCAGGGTGAGCCCATGCACATTGGTGCCAACCATGGCCTGCCCGAAGACCTGCCACCGGCCTGCTTTCCGCAGCCTCGTCTGAAGCCCCACCCCCGCAAGCAGTTCTCCATAGCCCGGATAGCCCAGGTAGGCATTCGAGGCGATGGCGGCTTGAATGGGAATGAAGAGGTGATCGCCCGAAATGACATCGAACTGCACGGCCAGCATCTGGAGGCGATCCCGGTCGATGTCCTGGAATTTCACGTGGTACTGGCTTTGGTGGAACACGGTGAAACGGTAGCCCTGGAAATGGAGATCAGGAATCCAGGTCGGCCCCTCTTCCTCTTTCCCGCCAACCCCAAGGTGGTAATTCAACGCAGCCCCAACCGTGAGGTTTTTCGAGGTCCCTTTTGGCGCAACCAGATACCCCGACGAGACCGATAGGCCAATCTTGGGCGAGAACAGGTATTCGGCTGAAACTTTCGGGTAGAGCAGGAGACCCGAATCGGTGTTGATGATGTCCGGGGTATCGCCGCCGGATCCAACCCCCAGTTGGCCCATCAGGTTGAATCCTGGGGCCACCTTCAGGCGGTATCCAGCCCCTCCGATCATCTGGTTATAGAGCGGCAATCCCCTGTAGCCGACCCCGAGACTGGCAAATAGAAACGCGTTCCGGCTCACAAAGTGGGTGAACTGCAGATCCGCCGAGTTGATGGTGTCCTTCCGAGTTCCTTCGGGCCTCACCTGCAGAAGGTTGTCCAGCCCAAGGCTCAGGGTGTTTTCTCCGGCCTCGGCCCTGGCCTGCCGGGTCTCGGCCTCTGACAGTCGTCGTCCCGAATTCGAAAAACCGCTGATCGAGTAGGAGAAGGGCACCTGCAGGCAGACATTGAACCGGGTGTCATCAATGACCGAGTTGTGGAACTTCATTCGGAAGAGGTTGACCCCCAGCGAGGCCTTCTCGAAGGCGTATACCACCCCGACATACCCTTTGGTGAATCCACCGGTTCCCGAAAGGATTCGGCTTTGCTGGATGCTCCTTCCGCCTCCCCCTCCACCCCAAGCCACTCCAGCCTCGCCATAAATCGGCCCGAACAGCCTTTGACGCAGGTGCACGCCCACGTCGAAGGCCATGAAGCCGCCGTATTTGCCCTTGAGAAGCGGAGCGTATCCTCCCATTCCCAGATACATCCAATCGGTCACTTTGTGATGGACATGGAAGCCCATCAGATCAATGGCTTCGTCCCCCGGAACCGAAAGAACCTGGTAATCCAGGGTGACCAAGCCTTCCGCCTTCTGCAGCTCCGAGCCTGTTGACACGGCCACCTCCGCCGCCTTCCCACGGTCTCCCGGATCCAATTCCTGCGCACCCGTCCCTGGTGCCACCGCCAAGTAAAGTCCCAGTAGTCGCAGCCAGGTTTGGCCAAGTGTCTGCATCGAGGTTCCTCTCGTCGCTGCCTCCCCGAGTATTTCAAGAGGCCCCGACATGGCCAAGCCCCACGGCGCCATCTCGCCCGCTGTCTCAAGGCGGTTGGATGAGTGGATTCCGCCATCACGAATGGCGAGGCTCCCATGAAGCCGTGGAAGGAAAACCCCATTCGGAAGGCGAGAAGCCATGCCTCATGGCTTACGAATGTTCGAGAGCGCCCCAAGATCCTGGGGCACCGAGTCCCTTCACGGCAAGGTGTAGCTTGCGGCGACTTGGCCGTTGATCCGACCGCCCCCTTCATCCTTGGGAAGCCAGGTGCGCACGTACTCGACTTTCACGCCGGACGAGGAGACCGTCACCCGGGCATAGCCGGAGTTCGGCAGCTTCTCGCCGGAGAGGTAGGCGTCCGCGTTCCATAGGGTGTAGGTGGGATCCGCCGGTTCAGGCAAGGTCTGGTACGTAACGCCGTCCAGCTGCTGGTGCGCCCAGAGGTGGTCATGGCCCTGGAAGAAAAGGGTCACGCTATTCGCCGCCAGGAGTTGATGGATGGGAGTTCCCGCCCATGCGGGCCGATAGGAATCGAAGAGCCAGGCCCCGTTCGGCGAACGGCCTCCCCATTCGTAGAGGCCCGCCAGTTCCACGCCGCCGCGCCCCGTTCCCATCACATGGTGGGCGAAGACGAACTTGTATTTGGCCTTGCTGGTCTCCAGGGTGGCCTTGAGCCACTGATACTGGGCGTCTCCGTGGGTCACGTCCCAGAGGTTGGTGCGTTTGTCGCCTCCGAAGAAGGGATTGTCCACGCACGCGGAGGAAGCCCAGTAGGGATCGATCACCACGAAGAGGGCATCGCCCCAGGTCCAGGCGAAAGTGTTGCGGAGCAGTCCGATGTAGGGGACCACCTCTGGATTGCCGGTGTAGAAGCCATCGGGCGCGGGCTGGCTGTAGAGGCTGTTGCGTGCGTTCTGCGCCCACACGGCCACATTGTTCGGAGTGCCGTCGAGCAGGTAGCGCGCAGCCTGTTCGTGATTCCCATTCACGAGGAACAGCGGAGCGTTGCGCCCCATGGCCCCCAGGAAAGGACGTTGCAGGGTGTAGCGCTCCATCACCTGGGCGGCCGTGACGGTAAGCGGATCGAGCGTGTCGACGCTGAAATCGTCGCCGAGCAGCACGTAGAAATCGGGTTGATCGGCAGCGGCGGTCGCCAGGGTACGGCTGTACAGCGCGGCGTCGAACTGGGTTCCGGCCCGCTCTGGATGGGAATCTCCTTGAACGCAGAAGGTGTAGGTGCTGCCCGGCGCCCGTGCCGTGTGGAAGCGGCATTCCTCCCCCTGCGTGAAATCGGGCGCGCCGGTGGCCTTGAAGAAAAGGCGGTAGTAGTAAGCCGAATTGGAATTCAATCCTTCCAGGGTCAGTTCCAGGGGCGTTCCCGCCTGCAGCGCCTGTTCGGAGGTCTGACGGGTATAGGTCCCGCTTTGATTCCCCCAGGCCACCTTGACGGTACCGCTCTGGGAAGGCGCATAGAGATTGGCCTTGACGGAGGTGGCTGCGGGGCTTCCTAGCACGAGGCTGCCGGAGAATTGATTGGAAGCGCTCGCGGAACCGACCACAAGGCTCTGGCGCTTCGTGGAGTTCCCGAAAGCATTGGTCGCCTTCAACACCACTGAGTAGGTTCCAGCGTTGGTGTAGACGTGGGATGGATTCTGGGCAGAACTCTTGGGGCTTCCATCCCCGAAGCCCCAGGACCAGGAGGTGGGAGATTGGGTGGAGGCATCGGTGAACGCGAGGCTCTGGCCCGCCACCGGGGCACCGGGCGTGAACGAGAACGCTGCAACGGGCGGATAACCCACCACCACATTCACGGAGCGGGTGGTCGTGTGGCTTCCGGTGCCATTGGCGACGGTGAGCTTCACCGTATAGGTGCCGGCCGCCCCATAGGTGTGGGTGGGGTTCTGGAGCGCACTGGTGGCGCCGTCTCCGAACTCCCAGGTCCAGGTCGTGGGGTTGCCCGTGGAGGCATCGAGGAAGGTTGCAGGCTGCCCCGTCAGGGGCGTGGCCGGAGCCACGGTGAAAACGGCCGTGGGCCATCCAGGTGCGCCGACCACCCAGGTATCATCCACCTGTCGGTTCTTGCGCAGATCCGTTTCATCCGAGGGTCGGTAGGCCCGCACGTACTGGACTGTGGCATGATCCGGGTCCACGCGCACGCGGAGATGACCGGAGCTGCTCAGGATGGTGCCCTGACTGTAAGCGTATTGCGAGGCCAGGGTGGGGCCGCTGAGGAAATTGGGCGAGCTGGGCTGGGGCACTTCCTGGTACACGATGCCATCCAACTCCTGTTTGGCGTACAGGTGATCGTGGCCGTGAAAGACCGCCGTCACCTTGTGCTTCACCAACAGATCGTGAATGGGCATGGCCCATCCCGGGCGTCGGGTGGCAAATTCGCTCTGCCGCGCCAGATTGCGTCCGCCCCATTCGAAAAAGGGCGCCGCTTCGACTCCCCCGCGCCAATTGCCGTCCAGCACGAGCCCCCCCACCAGGTTGTGGATGAACACGAACTTGAAGGGTGCAGCACTTCCAGCCAGGGTGGCCGCGAGCCAGTCGTACTGAGGTTTTCCCAAGGTGATGGCCCATCCGTCGGTGCCGCCGTTGGAAGTGACCCAGTACGGATCGAGCACCACAAAGAGGGCGCTGCCCCAGGTCCACGCATAGAACGAAGCCCGCTGACCCACGAAGGGCGCCTGGGAGTTGTCTCCCGTATAGAAGCTGTCGGGCGTAGGGTTGAGGAAGTACTGCTGGCGAGCCTGGGTGGCCCATACCGGCAGACAATTGGCTGTCCCGTTCTGCATCCAGCCCGATTCCCCCTCGTGGTTCCCATTGACGAGGAAGAGCGGCGCCGAGTGCGCGATGCGACTGAAATTGTCCCGCTCGTAGCGATAGCGGGCCACCACGGTGGGCCAATCCTGCGCGGTCTGAACCGTGGCATCGAAAGGCTGGGTGTGCTTCTCGCACATGAAGGTATCGCCCAAATCCAGATAGAAATCAGGCGCATCCGCCAGTGCGTTGGCCAAGGTGGTGCGATAGACCTCCAGATTGGCATTCTCGTCGAGATGAGAATCCGCCTGGAGGCAGAACGTAAAGCTGCTTCCAGAGGCTCGGGCCGTGTGGAAGCGGTATTCGGGCGAACGACTGAAAGCGGCGGCTCCCACAGCCTTGAAAGCCAGCCGATACACATAGGCTGTGTCCGCGGCCAACCCATTCAGGACCATCACCTGCGGCGTTCCCGCCTGGAGGGCTACGGTCGGGCTCTGGTAGGGATAGCTGCCCGACGCCACGCCGTATTCGAGAAAGACCGAGCCTTCCTGAGCGGCTGAGAAAAAGCTCGCTTTGACGGAATTTCCCGTGGGGCAACCAAGCAGCACACTGACAGGAAGAATAGAGGGAGCCGACTCCACCAGGAGCGCCTTCGAAACGCTCTGGCTCTTTCCCGAGGCATCGCCCACGGTGAGGCTCACGGCATAGGTTCCACCGCTCGCAAAGGTATGGCTCGGGTTCTGGATGCTGCTGGTGCCTCCATCGCCGAAACTCCACGCCCACCGGATCGATCCGCCCGTAGAGGCGTCGCTGAAGTTCACCGGCTGCCCCATGACGGCCGGGTTCGGAGTGAAGGTAAAAGCAGCCGAAAGGGCGGGTTCGGGGGGCTTGTCGATCGCGGCGGTTCCCCCGCCGCACCCCCACAACAGGAGAACGGCGAGGACCAGCAGGAAGGTGCGCGAAAGACGCGCCGACGCCGGAGGCCTCATTTGAAAAGACCATCCGTGGCGGCGCCAACGTAGGCGGCCACATCATTGGCCGTGACGACATCGGAGTAGAGGTAGAACGTCGTGCAGTTGGTGAAATCGAAGGGCGTCCCGTCGGCGTACGTGCCCTTCATGATCGAGCTGCGCAAGGCCTGGAGCGCGGCCTTCTGATCGCTGCTCAGCGACTTGAACACCGAAGCGAAAACCGAGGCGTAGTGGGAGTTGTTCTCGCCATCCAAGTCGCCATAGGTGCCGGAAAGGGCCAGCACCTGGTTTCTCACGGAGGCCGCATCGGTGCCGGGCTTGAGCAGCGTGCGCAGCAGCGTCGCGATCTGGGTCCGCAGGGCCACGATGCTCGGGGTTCCCGCATGGAGATTGTTCTTCTGCAGCACGGCCAGACTGGCCATCTGATCCGCCTGGACCTGGGTGATGTAGTAGGGCGCTTTACCGATGGCGCTCTTGTTGGAGCTGTCCAGCCCGAGGAGGACAGCGCCCGCCTCCGCCGTAAGCGTGGTGCTGATGCTGTAACCTTCGTGACCGATCGCCGGGGCATCCTTCATGTAGAACCCGCCGTAATAGGTGCCATGGCGCTCCGGACAGAAGTAGACATCGGCATCCACGGAGCCCGTGTACCAGCTGTAGATGTCGCCGGCATAGGTCATCACCAGCACGTTGATGTCCCGAGGCAAGGCATTGAGCTTGTCACGAACCATGTCCATGGTGATATCCGGCCAATTGGCCCATCCCTGCCCTTTCATGGCATCCAGATAGGCCAACTGGTCAGGGCTCATGCCCTTGATGATGGTGGCGTAGAGCAAGGCCCGGTCGTAACTGATCTGCCCGTCGATCTGGTAGAGCGCATTGGAGTACGCCTTGATGGCATCGACGTTGAGTTCTGTCGTCCCTGCGGGCAGATCGCCATCGAGAAGCCTTCTGAAGGCTTTCATCAGCGTGTATCGCTTGTATCCATAGCTCTGGAAATCCGCTTTCTGATTCACCGCGAGGACCGCCAGCTGGTTGAGCTGTTCAGGGGTCAGGATCTTGATGACGTTGCAGGCCACTCGCGTCACGAAGCTGGTGTTGTGCCCCATGCCGCTCGGATCGTTGTCGCGCAGGTACTGGAACCCCGTGTAGTCGGCCACCTTCCCAGGCGGGAAAAAAGTCTGGGCATAGAGGTTGCCCGTGAGCATCGCAAAACCAGAGAAGGAAATGGTCTTGCCTTGAGCCTCGTCCGAAATGCCCTGGTAGAGGTTGAAGGCAGGCTGGTGCACCACGAGGCTCTGGGTTTTCGCGTGGGTGCCCTGGGCATTGGTGGCGGTGAGGGTGACGTTGAAGGAGCGGGTGCTGTCGGTGGCATTCACGGCCGGCACCGAGAAGATGTGGATGGGGTTCCGCTCCGTGCTGCGGGTGCCATCGCCGAAATCCCAGGTCCAGGCCGTCGGTACACCCGTGGAAGTATCCGTGAATCGAATGGCGTGTTCACTGCGAAGCAGTGTCGTGCTTCCCGAGGCCGACACGAACGAGAAGCCCGCCACGGGAACCGCAGGCATCTCCGGCGTCACGCTCTTGCTGGCCGTGGCCGATCCGAAGCCGTTCGAAGCGGTGAGGGTCACCGAGTAGTTGCCCGACGCGGCGTAGGTGTGAGTGGGGTTCTTCTCTGTGCTGGTGCTGCCATCCCCAAAGGCCCAGGACCAGCCGGAGGCACTCAACCCCGAGGCGTTCGCAAAAGCCACCGTAAGCCCGCTGGTGGCCGCAGAAAAAGCGGCCACCGGGGCCTGGCGGGCATACACCACCTCGAGCTTGGCCGTGCCGAGAGTGAGATTGGAAAGGGCTTGCGCTACCACGGAGCCGGTCGCCTGGGTTGGATCAGGCGGCAAGGCGGGAGTGCCCGAGAGGGCATAAAGGGTAAGCGAGTACGTTTTGGGGCCCGGGCCGGTGGACTGAGGCGGCGCATAGCCGAGCATCGAGTGGCTGGTCATGCCCGCCGTGCCCACCCCCGTGGTGTTCTTCGCCAGGCCCACGGTCGATGCCGGAAGGTTGTAGAGCACCCAGTTGTAGAGCGTGGAACCATCCCCGGGCAAGGTGCTCATCAACAGGGCGTACCCTTTGGTGCCCGCAGGAGGATTCGCCCAGGACAGATCCGGGGAGGCTCCACTGCCATCGATGGTGTAGTCGATGGGAAGCGTGCCTCCGTTGGCCGCCACCGAGCTGCCCAGGGTGAACGCGCTGGGTGCGCTGACGGTCACCACCTTGCTCGCGCTGGAAGATCCACCGGCGTTGCGCGCTAGGAGCGTGACGGTATAGCTTCCGGCCGAAACGAAGGTATGGACCGGGTTCTGCACGTTGCTGGTTCCCCCATCCCCGAAGGTCCAGTTCCATTCCGTGGGCGTCCCCGTACTGGCATCCCCGAAGGTCACCGCCTGACCCCTCAAAGGCGCTCCAGGCGCGAAGGTAAAGGCCGCGGCAGGGGCCTGCACCGAGGCCCCTGGGGTCCCATCGCTGGCCCCGCACCCAAGCAGAAGGATCGTTCCGGCCAACAGGCTGCTGGAAAGCATGAAACGAGCGGGATTCATGGAACCTCCTGGGGAACCTAGGGGCTTGATGGTGGCTGGAGAGCGAGGGGTGGCTTTACAAAAGAGGCAGAAGAACCATCGCCGACGGATCAACCGAGCTTTCTCGTGATCAGCAGGCGGTGGACGGGCGTGGCCGAACTGCGGAATGTCAATTTCCAATAGCGAATCCAGGAAAGACGCCCTGCATGCTCCTCAGGCGTATCTCCATCTGGGATGGATCGCATCACCGGCGGAAAGGTTTAAACCGATTCCACCGCCCACGATTCCAAGGCCTGCACAGGGCAGACCTTTGGACCGTGGGCTGGCGAGACGAATTA
>JAJTBC010000158.1 GCA_021287085.1 Bacillota bacterium
GCGCGTTGATTCATGAATCGTTAAATTCCCGGAATCTGCAAAAATACGTGAAAAAGTGGTATTCTAATCGTTCCCATGGAGGAATAACCGATGCGAAACCTTAATTATCTTGTTCCGGCGACGGCTCTGGTGGTTTTGGGCGCTGGGGTGGCTTGCAAGGCCCCCAAGACCCTCGAAGAGATCCAGCGCGAGACCCAGGCCGCCTTCAACGAGGGCATGCAGGCCTTCAAGGATGGCAAGGCCCGCGACACCAATCCCTACGTGAACGCCAAGGACGCCAAGGAGAATCCTCACAAGGCCAAAGGCTGGTTCGACGGTTGGGACAAGGCCAAGGCCGACAAGGAAGAGGCTGACCGCAAGGCCGCCGAAGAAAAGGCCGCTGCTGAGCGCCGCGCCGCTGAAGAAGAAGCCGCCCGTCGTCGCGCCGAAGCCGAAAAGGCTGAAGCCGCTCGCCGCGCTGAAGCCGAGCGCGCTGCCGCTCTGCGCACCGCCGCCGAGGCCGCTCTGAAGGACATCAACTTCGCCTACGACAAGTCCGCCATCCGTGATACCGACAAGCCCAAGCTTCAGGCCATCGGTGACTTCCTGAAGGCTTTCCCCCAGGCCAAGCTGCGTCTGGAAGGCCACTGTGACGAGCGCGGCACCATCGAGTACAACCTCGCCCTGGGCGAGCGTCGTGCCAGCGCCACCAAGAGCTACCTGGTGAGCCTCGGCGTGGCCGAGGATCGTCTCTCCACCATCAGCTATGGCAAGGAGCGCCCCAAGGTCGAAGGCCGCAACGAAGCCACCTGGCTCATCAACCGCCGCTGCGAGTTCAAGCTCCTGTAAGGCTTTGATGATTCCATTCGGAACGAGCGGAGGTTCGCCTCCGCTCGTTCTTTTTGTATCCTGAGGGAAAGGAACTGCCATGCGATACCCGTCCATCATGTCCGCAGCGCTGGCTGGCATCGGGCTTCTAGGAGTGGTGGGATGCACCACCGGCGAGGATCTTCGAAAGGTCCAGCAGGAGGTGGGCGATCTCAAGCTGGAAGTGTTCAAGCTGCGCCGCGAGATGGAAGATGCCAACAAGCGGGCGGAGGCGGAACGCGCCGCTGGCACGGAGTCCCGGGCTCTGGATCGGCGCTTCCAGGCCGACCTGCAGGAAACCCTTCGACAGCTTCAGGAGAACACGCGTGCCCTCGGCAATCGGTTGAACGATCCCACCGTTCGTACAGGGCGGGCGGTGGCGGCCCCTGCCGCGCCTCAAGCCTTGCAATCCGACGATGAAAAAGCCTACGGCGCGGCCCTGCTGGATTACAACCGCGGCCAGTACGCCATCGCGGCGGAGAGCCTCGAGCTTTTCATCAAGAGCAATCCTTCGAGTCCCCGGCGCGCCGACGCGCTCTTCTTCCTGGGGCTCTCGTACTACAACCAGAAGGGCTACGACAAGGCGCAGCGCGTGTTCGAGCAGATCCTGAAGGAACATGCAGCCTCGAATCAGTTTTTGCCCGCTAAGCTCAAGCGCGCCCAGTGTCTGCTCAAGCAGGGCTTGAAGCCCGCTGCGGTCAAGGCCTTCAAGGAAATCACCGACGGTTTCCCCGGCACGGCTGAGGCCCGCACCGCCCAACAGGAATTGGCGGATCTGGGTTTCTGAAGCTCGGAAAATCCAGGCGGTTAAGCCAAAAAACAAGGCCGAAAAGCATGTTCGCCACCGAAAATGTCGGTGGCGAACATGCGTAGCTATGCAAATCGACACGAGTTGTCATTCTCGATCTTTCGGTCTTGTATTCGGTTTAGAGGGCGATCATTCTGATCCCGATAGACCTTGAGTATTCCAGTTGTTGTTTTCTTCACTGGGGGGCTTCATGGCAATGGGACTTCTTTTCGATGCCGTTAAGTGCATTGGGTGCGAGGCTTGTGCATCCGCCTGCAAGGAGCAGAATCATCTGCCCGGGCCGGTGGAGGAGCACACGACGGCCTATACCTGGACGACGGTGAAGTCCAAGGAAGGCGTGTTTTCGCGCACCCTTTGCATGCACTGCGAAGTGCCCACTTGCGCGTCGGTCTGTCCGGTGGGGGCCTTGAAGAAAACCCCGGAAGGTCCCGTGGTTTACGATGCCAAGAAGTGCATGGGCTGCCGGTACTGCATGATGGCCTGTCCCTTCGATGTGCCGAAGTACCAGTGGGATCGACCCGTTCCCATCATCGGCAAGTGCATCCTGTGCGAAAGCAAGGTGAAGAAGGGAGAGCCCACGGCATGCGCCTCGGTGTGCCCGGCAGAAGCCACCATCTTCGGCAAGCGGGAAGACCTGATAAAGGAGGCGCGATCCCGCATCGAGCAGCATCCCGGCGAGTACCAGGATCACATTTACGGCCTGACGGAAGCGGGCGGAACGGCGGTGCTGATGCTCTCTTCCGTGCCTTTCGGGAAATTGGGGCTCAAGGAGAACCTTCCCAGCGAGCCCCCCGCTCTGCGGACCTGGCAGGTGCTTTCCAACATTCCTGATTTCGTCGCCCTTTGGGCCCTCTTCCTCTACGGCATTCACTGGATCACGGCCCGTCGCTCGGACGTGGCCAAGGCGGAGGGATCGAAATGAACACCACTGCCATGGCACCTCGTCGTTTCCGCCTGGGCTTCTGGTCCATTCTTGGCGTGTTGCTCCTGGTGCCCTTCCTGGTCATCACGTACCTGCGCTTCGCCAAAGGGCTCGGCACCGTCACGAACCTGAACGATTCGTTCCCCTGGGGACTCTGGATCGGCTTCGATCTCCTGTGCGGCGTGGGACTCGCCGCAGGCGCCTTCACCCTGACTGCCATCGTCCATCTCTTCAATCTGAAGAAATTCGAGCCCATCGTGCGGCCCACGGTGCTCACCGGCTTCCTGGGCTACCTCTTCGTCATCATGGCCTTAATGTTCGATCTGGGGCAGCCGTGGCGCATCTGGCACGCCATCGTTTACTGGAATCCGCACTCCGTCATGTTTGAAGTGGCTTGGTGCGTGATGCTCTACACCACGGTGCTGGCGCTGGAGTTCTCGCCCGTGGTCTTCGAGCGGCTCGGTTGGCATACCCCGGCCCGCATCATCCATGGTTTCCTCACGCCCCTGGTGATTCTGGGCGTGGTGCTGTCCACGTTGCACCAGTCCTCGTTGGGCTCCCTGTACCTCATCGTGCCCACCAAGCTGCATCCCCTTTGGTATTCCAGTCTGCTGCCCCTGATGTTCTACATCTCGGCCATCGGAGCTGGCATCGGCATGGTGATCCTGGAATCGTACCTGAGCGGCCGGGCCTTCGGGCGCCATCTCGAAATGGATCTGCTGGAGCCTTTAGCCAGGGGCATGGTGGTGGCTTTGGGCATCTACGGCCTTATGCGCCTCCAGTCCATTGCCCGCAACGGCGCGTTCACTTCCATCACGTCCCTCACCTATGAAGGGAAGATGTTCTTGGCGGAATTCCTGCTGGGCGTGGTGCTGCCCATTGGGCTTCTGGCCTTCAAGAAGCTTCGCACCGATTCGCTGTGGCTGGTGGTCGGCGCGTTCTTTGCGGTGTTGGGCTTTGTGATGAACCGCCTCAACATCAGCATCACGGGCATGGAGCGGGCCGCGGGAGCGCGCTACCTGCCTTCGCTTTCTGAAATCATCGTCTCCGTGAGTCTCGTCGGCATGGGCATCGCCATCTTCGCCTTGGCAGTGCGCTTCTTCCCGATTTTCCCCGAACCTAAAGAAACGATGGAACCAGAGGAAGCGGAGCACTGATATGCGAACGCGCATCGGCACGCAGTTGATCCTCGGCGCTGGCCTCGCTTCGGCGGTGGTCATCGGGATCATGGCGTCTCTTTTCGTGCGCTCCCAGACCAAGCAGTTGGTCTTCGAGAAGACCCGCAGCGCCAATCAGTTGAGCGAAACCATCAAGCGCAGCACCCATTTCGACATGCTGGAGAATCGCCGAGAGGATCTGCATCGTCAGATCCAGGCCATCGGCGACATGCACCAGGACGGCATCCAGAAGGTGCGCCTCTTCAACAAGGAAGGCCGCATTATGTTCTCCTCCGCCAACGAGGAGACGGGCACCATCGTGGATACCAAGGCCGAGGCCTGCTACGCCTGCCATGCGGAA
>JAJTBC010000173.1 GCA_021287085.1 Bacillota bacterium
ATTGGCCATCAGCTACCTCAGCAGGTACGATCTCGCCCAGGTGGAACCCGAGCAGCTCGTGAAGGTGAACGGAGGTTCGAAGCCCGAAAGCCAGGCCGTGGGCGCGCCCGCGCCCAACGGCATGACGCCCCTCTTCCCGGAAGCGGAAGCTCCCACCGTGATTGCTGCGCCGGAGCCACCATCTGGAATCGGTCATGGCGCTCATCCTAAGCAAGATATCTCCGCGTACCAGGCGGCTCGGGAGAAAGGCTACACCGGCGATCCCTGCCCCGAATGCGGTCATCTGACCCTGGTTCGCAACGGCGCTTGCCTCAAATGCCAGACCTGCGGCTGCACCACAGGCTGCAGCTAGGACAAGGCTCATCCTCGAAAGGGAACCTACGCACCCTTGATCAGGGGAGGAAACAAGGTAGAGACGAAAGGAAGGAGAGGCGATTTCACGAAGGCACGGGTGTTCTTTCCGAGCCTTTCGTGATTTCGCTCTAAGCCTCTTCTGGTGCGTCTTCGCGACGAATTTTTTTTGGGGGATGCTCGTTGATTCTTTACCCGACTTGGTTGATTTCGTTGCAAGATGAAAAGGCTCCAAGCCCCATTCGAGGTGACCATGCGCCGCATCATTGACGTGGAAGAACGTCCGCCCCTTCTCCAGACTGTGCCTCTGAGTCTCCAGCACCTGTTCGCCATGTTCGGCGCCACGGTGCTGGTGCCGTTCTTGTTCAAGGTCAATCCCGCCACCTGCCTGCTCATGAACGGCGTGGGCACGCTGATCTATCTATTTGTGGCCAAGGGCCGCATTCCCGCCTACCTCGGGTCGAGCTTCGCGTTCCTGTCGCCGGTGTTTGCGGTGATGGCGGCGGGCCTCAGCTATTCCGCGGCCCAGGGCGGTTTCATCGCCTTCGGCCTGATCTTCATCCTCATGTCCCAGGTGGTGCGCTTCGCGGGCACGCGCTGGATCGACGTGATCTTTCCTCCGGCGGCCATGGGAGCCATCGTGGCCATCATCGGCTTGGAGCTCGCGCCCGTAGCCACGAACATGGCGGGTCTCACGCCGGGCCCCGCAGTGCTTGGCATGCCCGTGAAGACCGCCCTGATCGTCTCACTTTCCACCCTGGCCATCACGATTCTCGCTTCCATCCTGCTGCGGGGCTTCCTGGCGGTGATCCCTGTGCTGCTGGGCGTCATCGGCGGCTACCTCCTTTCCATCGCCCTGGGCGTGGTGGATTTCGCTTCCGTGCGCCAGGCCCCCTGGTTCCAGGTGCCCACGCTCTATGCGCCCACCTACAACCTGCAGGCCATTCTCATCATCCTGCCCGCCTCGCTGGTGGTGCTGGCGGAACACGTGGGGCATCTGGTGGTGACGGGCAACATCGTGGGCCGCGATCTCATGAAGGACCCTGGCCTGCATCGCAGCCTGCTTGGCGACGGCATTTCCAACGTGCTGTCGGGATTCGCGGGCGCCACGCCCAACACCACGTACGGCGAGAACATCGGCGTCATGGCCATCACCAAGGTGTACAGCGTGTGGGTCATTGGCGGCACCGCCTGCATCGCCATCCTCGTGTCGTTCTCGGGCAAGCTGGCGGCGCTCATCCGCAACATTCCCGTGCCCGTGATGGGCGGCGTGTGCATCCTGCTTTTCGGCGTCATCGCGGCGGCAGGCGTGCGCATGCTCATCGAAAAGCAGGTGGATTACACCCGCGCTCGCAACCTGATCCTCAGTTCCGTGGTGCTCATCAGCGGCATCAGCGGCGCAGCGGTGAAGCTGGGCAGTGTGGAATTGAAAGGCATGGCCCTGGGCACCGTGGTGGCCATCGTCCTGAGCCTCCTCTTCTGGGGCCTGGATCGCCTGGGATTGAGCAACGACGAGGGTTCGCAGCACTGAGTCACTTCTTTCTTCTGGAGATTGCCCCATGGAAGCCTTGAGTCGTTTCTTCCGCGTCAAGGAGAAGGGATCCACCTTCGCCCGGGAACTGCTGGCGGGCACCACCACCTTCATCAGCTTGGCCTACGTCATTTCCCTGGTGCCGAATGCCTTTCTCAAGGCCGCGGGCATCGCGCCGGAAATGGGGTTCACGGCTTTCGTGGTGGTGGCGATCCTGTCGACCCTCATTGGCGCGTTCTACGCCAACCTGCCCATCGCCTTCGCCTCGGGCATCGGCCTGTCCGCCTTCTTCGCCTTTACGGTGTGCGCTCCCGCCAAGACCGGCGGCATGGGCTACACCATCCAGATCGCGCTGACGGCGCTGCTGCTGGAAGGCATCGTCTTCATCATCCTCAGCGGCATGAAGGTGCGGGAATCCTTCATGAACGCCATTCCTCTTTCCCTGAAGAAGGGCATCAGCGTGGGCATTGGCCTCTTCATCGCCATCATCGGCTTCGTGGATGCGGGCGTGACGCAGGTGGGGCTGAAGTTCGACGCCGACACGCTGTTTCCGATCCTGAAGGAAAATCCCGCCGCGCTCTTCGGCGTGCATGACGTGAACAATCTCTTCATCGCCAAGCTCTGGGATCAGGGCCATCTGATGCCCGCCTTCTGGTCGCTGGTGGGCCTGCTGCTCATCGCGGTGCTGGTGGCGCGGCGGGTGCGCGGCGCGATCCTGTTGGGCATCCTGGCCATCACCTTGGCGGGCCTGCTGCCTGTGAGCCTGGGCGGCGGTTTCACGAAGCTGCCCACGGGCAGCCTCTTCCAGCTGCCCCATTGGCCGAAAATGTTCCAGTACGACTGGAGCTGGACCCACTCCATGGGCGGCATCGTGAACATCCTCATCATCCTGTTCACGCTGCTCTTCGTGGACATGTTCGACACCATCGGCACCCTCATGGGCATTGGCGCCCAGGGCAAGATGCTCGACAAGGACGGCCATTTCCCCGGCGCGTCGAAAGCCTTCATGGCCGATGCGGTGGGCACCACCTTCGCTTCGATGATGGGCACCACGGCGGTGACCGCCTACATCGAAAGCGCCAGCGGCGTGGCCGAGGGGGGCCGCACGGGCCTCACGGCGCTCACGGTGGCCTTCTGGCTAATACTGGCGCTCTTCCTGTCGCCGCTTTTCCTGGCGGTGCCCATCCAGGCCACGGCCCCGGCCCTCATGATGATCGGCTTCTTCATGCTGTCCGAGATTCGAGGCATTCCCTTCGACGACATCACCGAAGCGGTGCCCGCCTACTTGGCGGTGGTGGTGATGCCCTTCACGTTCTCCATCGTCAACGGCATCGCCATGGGCATGATCGCCTACGCGCTGCTGAAGTACTGCACGGGCCGAGGCCGCGAAGTGCATCCCCTGGTGACGACGCTCTCCTTCCTGTTCCTGCTCAAACTGCTCTTCCTTTCCGCCTAGGAGCTTCCATGACCAAATCCCTCGTTCTCGCCCTGCTCGCCGCCGGTTCCCTTTGCGCCGCCGATTGGAGCGACACCTTCATCGGCTACCGCACCAGCACCCAGTACCGTGAGCCGGGCATCGACGGCACCGTGACGAAGAACATCGTGCAGCTGGGCCACGCCAGCGGCTGGGCCTACGGCAGCAACTTCTTCAACGTGGACATGTTCAGCTCCGATCGCCACGATCCCGTCAACAACGGCACCTCCGGCGCCACGGAAGTCTATGCGGTGTACCGCACGTCCGTGAGCTTGAGCAAGGTCACAGGCCTGAAGCTGGCCTTTGGTCCCGTGGGCGATGTCAGCCTCACCGCGGGGTTCGACTTCAACAGCAAGAACACCACCTTCGCGCCGAAGAAGCGCATGTGGGTGTTCGGTCCCACCTTCCACTTCGCCCTGCCCAAGGGCTTCGCCAGCCTCGGCCTGGTGGCCAGCAAGGAGAAGAACTACAACGGCATCGTGGGCCGGGACGTGGATTTCGATATGGCCTTGCAGTTGAATGCCGCCTGGGGCGTGCCTTTCCAGATGGGCAACGTCGGCGCGGAGTTCAAGGGCTTCGCCAACTACATCGGCGCCAAGGGCAAGGATGGCTTCGGAAACCCCACCAAGCCTGAAACCCTGGCCAATCTGGCGGTGCTGGTGGATCTGGGCACGGTGATCCCCATGAAAACGGGCCGTGTGTTCGCCGGACTGGGCTTCGAATACTGGAACAACAAGTTCGGCGGCGCCAACAGCGACGCTCCTGCGCCCGCGACCAACAAGCGCGTGACGGCGCCCATGTTCATGGTGCAAGTGCATTTCTGACGGCTGAAGGCAGGTGGCTGCAACCGCGAGGCTTTGCCTCGCGGTTGGCGAAGCCGTGACGGCGCCTTCCAGAAAGCGTGTTGACCCGGTTGCGCGGAAACACGGTAGGCTTGGGCTTTTCTGGGGGACCTCATGTCTGCATCGTTCAAGTTGGGAAATCCGGCAGTCGTCGGTCTAGCGGGGTTCGGCCTGACCACGCTGGTGCTTCAGCTTCACAATCTGGGCCTCTGCGGCGTGGCGCCAGTGCTGGTGTTGGGCCTGGTCTTCGGAGGTGCGGCGCAGCTCTTCGCGGGCTTCCAGGAAATGAAGGTGGGCAACAACTTCGGTTTTTGCGCCTTCACTGGCTACGGCGCCTTCTGGATCGGGTTCGTGCTGCTCAAGCTCAGCGCTCGCTACGGAGTGTTCGAGGTGACGGGCCACGACGTGGGTTATTTCCTCATCGCCTACACGATCTTCACGTTCATCCTCTGGGTGGCTTCCATGAAGATCACCAAGGGCCATTTCGTGATTTTCAGCCTGCTGCTGCTGGGTTTCGTGCTGCTGGACCTGGAACACTTCGGCTTCCCTGGTCTCAAGCTGGCGGCCAGTCTCGATCTGATCGCCTGCGCCCTGAGCGCCCTCTATGGCATGGCGCATGTGGTGCTGGGCGACGCCTTCGGTCGCGACGTGCTGCCCATGGGCGGGCCGCTGTTCGAGTCCCGCTGAAGGGCCTTGGCCTCTTGATACCAGGTTGCTGCCAGCGGTAGAGGTTTCCGGCAGGAAACCTCGTCGAGAAACCCGAACCAGGCTTGGCCAAAGGCCAAACTGGAGAGGGTTTCGACCGCTGGAGCACGACTCGATCAACCCTATCGATGATGGCGGATTGGTATGGGGCAGTGTCGCTCCCTGGATGGAACGTCTTCCTGGAGCCGCTTGCGTCGGCTCCAGATCAGCTTTTGGCGCTCGTTTCTGCTTCGATCTTCATGAGCCAGTACATGGCTTCACGGCTGGCGCTCCAGGCGGGAGCGAGGTGCTTGAGCAAGGCGGCGGCGTGCTCGGCAGTGTGAGGCTTCGCCTCGAGGTTGGCCTTTCGCGGCCGGGCCCGGCCCTGAAGCAGGGCCAAGACATGGCGATTGGCCTGCTGGGCCTGGCGCAAGAGGGTTTGGGCCTGCTTGAGCTGTTCCTGGCGCACCAGCAGCAGGAGCTTCATCCATAGCCAGAAGGGCGTCGGCTCCTGATGGGCCACCAGGGCGCTCAACGCTTCGAGATCCCCCTGCTGGGCCAGGGTGTGGGCCAGATGAAGGGAAGCCCTTTGGGGATCGGCGGGGGTGAAGCGCAGCAGCGCCTCGAAGTGGGACCGGGCTTCCTTCCACTGGGCGTTGCGCTCCAGAAGGCAGGCCAGGGCCATGCGGAGGCGCAGGTAGGGGCGGGCTGCGGGAGCGTCCCAGAGCTGCCCTCGATGGGCCTGGATGAAGGCTTCGCCCAGGCGCAGTTCCTCTTGCACGGCCTGCACCTTGGCCAGGGCCGCCGCTTCGGCGGTGGGCAGCTTTTCCAGATCCTCAGGGATATCCGTTTCGCGGCGTGCCATGGGAACCTCGCTTCCACCATAGCAAGAAACCGCCGGGGGTCCGGCGGTTTCAGGGCCATGGAAGGATGGCTGTGAACGACTACTTGACGACCTTCATGGTCAGCGGATCGCGCAAAGGCAGCTTCACCACGGGCAGTTTGGCCACTTCGCTGAGCTTGCCGGGATGGTCCTTGTCGCCCGCTTCGAGATCGGCGGCCTTGCCGCCCACCACCAGGATGGCGGCCTTTTCGGGCGTCAGGTATTTCTGGGCCACCCGCTGCACATCGGCAATGGTGACGGCGTTGATGCGGTCCCGCAGGGTTTCGTAGTAAGTCTCCGGAAGGCCCGTGTTCTCCATGTTCAGGAAAACCTGGGCCACCACGGCCTTGGTGCCGAAGGTGTCGGGGAAGCCGTCGATGATGGCGCCCTTCGTCACCTTCAGCTCCTCCTCGGTGACGGGCTCCTTCTTGATGCGCTCCATTTCGGCCAGGGCCAAGCGGATGCCGTAGGCCACGGTGGGCACCTTGGTCTGGAAGAGGTCCGTGAAGGTGCCTTGGTAGAAGGGACCGGGCGAGAAGTACGAGCCGACGCTGTAGGCCAGTCCTTCATCGCTACGAATCTTCTTCATCATGCGGGAGGTGAAGCCGCCGCCGCCCAGGATGTGGTTCATCACGGTGACGGCGGGCCAGTCGGCGTCGATCTGGCGCAGGCCAGGGAAGCTGAGGGTGACGCGGCCCTGGTTCACATCCTTCTCGCACACGTAGATGCCGGGCTGGAGGGTGTGCTCAGGAGCGGGAACCTTGGGACTCGCCTTGGCGTCCTTGCCCGCCTTGAGGCTGCCGAGGGTCTCGTTCAGCAGTTTTTCCATGGCCTTGCGATCGAAGTTGCCGCTCACGGCCACGGCCAGGTTGGCGGGGGTGAGCAGGCGGGCGTGAAGGGCCTTCAGGTCGTCCCGGGTGATGGCCTCCAGACTGGCCGCAGTGGTGAAGCGGTTCGTGTAGTGCTTCTCGCCCCGGACCAGCAGGCCCTGCTGGTAGCGCTCGATGGAGGTGGTGTCATCGTTGCGCCGCTCGATCTGCTGGCGGACGTTCTTCTTGGCCAGATCCAGGCGGTCCTGCTGGAAGGTGGGCTCCGTGAGCACTTCCATCAGCAGGCCCAAGCCTTCGTTCAGCTTGCTGCCGAGGATGTTCAGGTTGAGGTTGGCGCTGGTCTCGCCCATGCCGCTGGAGAGGTTAGCGGCGAGGAAATCCACCTTCTCGTCCAGCTTTTCGGCGGGGGTCTTGGTGGTGCCGCCCGTGCGCAGAAGCTGACCCATGAGGAGGGAAGCGCCTTCCTTGCCTGCGGGATCCAGGTAGGAACCGCCCTTGATGAGTAGGGTGAGGTTCACCAGGGGCTGGCCTGCAGGATCAGGCACCAGGTAGGCCGTGATGCCATTCTTCAGCTTGATGCGGGCGTCCTTGACCTTGGGCACCTGGAAGGTGATGGGTTTGACGGCGATCTTCTCCGGCCGGTCGGGAATGGTCTGGGCCGAAAGGACGGTGGCGCCCATGAGGGCGGAGAGGGCGATTCGGCTCAGCATCACTTGGCCTCCAGTTTGGCGATGCGCTCGCGCACCTTCTTGATCATGTAGTCGATGACCGGCTTGGCCTCGGCGGGCACCTGCCCGGCCTGGCCTTCCAGCTGGCCCACGATGGCCTTGAGCTGGGCCGGATCCTTCACCTGCTCGAGGCGACCGAGCTGAGCCTTCACCATGCCCTGAGCCTCGGCGGGCAGGGCCGCCAACTCGGGATCGGTGGGCGCCGCACCACCCTTGCGGGTGTAGATGGCAACGCTGCGGGTTTCCTTCACCAGGTAATCCTTGGCCACGCGCTGCACGTCCTCGCGGGTCACGGCCTCGGTCTTCTGGGGCTCATCCAGGAAGGCCTGGTAGCCCGTCGTGGCGTCGGCGATGGCCAGCTGGATCGTGAGACCCATGTTGTCCTCGAGACGGCGGAAGCTGTCAGCCTGGGCCTGGTTCTTGGCCTTCTGCAGTTCCTGCTCGGTGATGCCCTCCTTCTGGATCTTTTCGATCTCGCGGTAGATGGCCTGTTCCACGGCCTCGGGCTTCTGGTCGGCACTGGCGGTGCCATGGAAAACAAAGGTGCCGCCGTACTTCATGCCCTGCATGCTGGCGCGGACACGGGTGGCCACCTTCTGACCTTCCACCAGGCTCTTCTGCAAGCGGCCGGAGCGACCATTCAGCACGCTGGAGAGCACATCCAGAGCCGGGGCGTCCTTGTGTCCAGCGGAGACAGCCTTGTACACGATCTGGGCGCTGGGGGTGGTCTCGGCTTCCGCCATCATGCGCTTCTCGGCCAGCTGCTTGGGCTCCAGGGTGATGATCTCCGGCACACCCTTTGGGTTGGCAGGAATGCGGCCAAAGTAGCGCTCGCAGAGGGCGATGGCTTCGCTGCTCTTGAAGTCGCCCACCAGCACCGCCGTAAGGTTATTGGGGGCGTAGTAGGTGGCGAAGAACTCGTTGGCCTGCTCGCGGGTGAGGCTGGAGACATCGCTGGGCCAGCCGATGACGGGCCAGTGATAGGGATGGGCCATCCACACCATGGCCTCGAAGGTCTCCTCGAACTTGCCCGTGGGCGTGGAGTCGGTGCGCATGCGGCGCTCTTCGCCCACCACGTCCCGCTCCTTGTAGAACTCGCGGAAGACGGGCTGATAGAGGCGATCGGATTCCATCCAGGCCCAGAGCTCCAGGCGGTTGGCGGGCACGGTCTGGTGGTAGCAGGTGGCGTCCTGATAGGTGAAGGCGTTGAGCCCCGTGCCCCCGGCCTGGGTGTAGATCTTGGAGAATTCATCCTTCACGAGCAGTTCCTGCTGCTCCTTGACGAGCTTCTCCATCTGTTCCACCAGCTGCTGATGGCGGGGCGAGCGAGCCTTGGCATCGCGCATGTCCGCGATCTCGCCGTTCAGTTCCTTCTGGCGCAGGATGGATTCTTCCTTGCGGATCTCGGCCTGGATCTTGTCCTGCTCGGCGTTGATGGCTAGATCCCGCTGGATGTTCGTGGTGCCGATGGTCTTGGAACCCTTGAACATCATGTGTTCGAAGAGGTGGGCCACACCGGTCATGCCCGGGCGCTCGTTGGCGCTGCCCGCGCGCACGATCCAGGCCGTTGCCACGGTGGGCTTGTCGTGGCGCTCCACCAGAAGGAGGCGCATGCCGTTGGAGAGGGTGTGTTCCTTGACGGGGACGGTCTGGGCCAGAAGCGGCGCTGCAGCGATGAGCGCCGCGGCGATTCCTCGACCACCGATAATGGGCATGGTGCCTCCTTGGATGATGGAAAAGATCAACGGAGCTCGGGAACGGATCACGCAGGGCGAAATTCCCAAAGCCGATGCTTTGAGCTTACCCATGGACCCCGGTGCCGAGTGTGAAGAAATGTTAAGGATCGCAGGAAGGAACCTTATTCCTGCTTGGAGCCGGGGGCACGGCCGGAGCCGGGGCTCGGAGCCCCTTCGGCTTCGCCCACCGCGAGGATGGGAAAGCGCGGCGGCTCGCCCCACATCTGGGACGAGCGCACCAGGGCGGAATGGAAGAAACCCCAGTACACGAGTCCATCGGGGCTGCGCGGATCCAGCAGGTAGAAGGCCAGCCGTCCCAGGGGTTGATCCAGGGGCACCCACAGGGCGCGATCCAGATCCTTCTCCTTCCATGGCAGCCTCAGGGCCTTGGGCTGGGGTTCGGGTTTCCACTGCCCCTTCAGCGCCAGGGGAAACACCCCTTGATAGCCTTCGGCGGTGAATTCCCGCGCCGTCTCCGTGAAGTGCAACACAGGCCGCCCCTTGGGCCGCGCCGTGCCCGGTAGCACGCGAAGGCCGTGGGCTTCCAGGTTGGCGCGAACGGGTTCGGCGTAGATGGGGTCGATCAGATAGCCGTCGGGCAGGGGCACCTGATCCAGTTCTTTCCAGGCGGTGAAGGCGGGCAGGCGCAGCGTCTGGCGGGCCTTCTCACCGATGATCTGGCGCTGGGCGTTGCGGATGGGGGTGATGACCTCGAAATCGAAGCTCTCCTGGGCCTTGGGCTCGAAGTTCAAGGGCAAGGTGGCGCGCTCTTTCAGCCATCGTTGCTCAGCTTGCTGAATCTGGGCTTTGATCTCGGCGCGATGGCCTGCCGCCCACGAAAGGCAGGCCAGCACGAAGCGCCGGGTAGTGTCGATGCGCTGGGGAAAGCCTTGGTACACGTAGCATTCGGAAAGCATGCCCACGCGGTGGCGCAGCGACTGATAGCCCACCAGGTAGCGGGGCAGGGGATGAGCTTCGCCCCAACGCTCCGGCGTGCCGCCGCGCCGTCCAGGCTCGTCAGGCATGAAATCCCCGTAGTCGTAGGTCGGCAGGCCCTCGGTCTTCAGGCGCTCGCGCACCTCGGCAGCCATGCGGCGGTTGAACGCCGACAGGGCCGCATCGCCCCCCAACGCGCCGGAAGGCGTGTAGGTGAGGCGGAAGCCGTGATAGCTCCCGTTGGTGGTGTGCAGATCCATGAGGAAGTGGGGATCGAAGTCCCGCGCGATGGCCAGGAACAGGCGCGTGGAGGCTGCGGCGGCCTTCATCAGATCGCGGTTGAGATCGAGGCCCCGCGCGTTCTCGCGCCGACCCACCCCGCTTTCGGGATTGGGTTGCCAGGGCCGGATCGCCGGGTCCAGCGCGTCCGTGCCATCGGCGTTGTAGGCGGGCACCACCACTAGCTCCAGGTGCCGTCGCAGTTCGGGATGGCGGCCTTCCAGCAGCTCGCGCGTGAGCATCTGGATGACTTCCTTGCCTTCCACCTCTCCCGCGTGAATGTTGCCGTTGAGGTACACCCGCAGGGGATCCGGTCCCGTGGCGGGCAGGCGCCATGCCATGAGCGGCGCCCCGCCTTCGGCCTCCTTGGGCGCGCCGGGCGGGGCATAAGGCTTCAAAGCGGAGTATCGCTGCGCCAGCTCGGCCATGAACGCGCGCACCTCGGTGGTGGTGCTGGTGCGCTGGTGGGCGGTGCGTTCGGGCACCGTGAGCGGCGATGGTTCCGAGGCCGCGAGGAAAAGGCAGGCACAGGAAACCGCAAGGGCTTTCATGGGATTTTTATTGGAGAGAAACGCTGGGGGCAGGAGCCGGGCGCTTGGCGAAGGCGTTGGAGTTCACAGTGACGAAGGTGGTCAGCAGAAAGGCAAAAATGGCCAGCAGCGCCGCGCCCCGCTTGAATTTCGCCAGCATCTTGGGCGTCATCTCCGACACGGCCAGCAGCAGCACCACGAAGGTGAGCTTCCAGTGGAAATAGGGGAAGACGAAGTAGTTCAACCCTTGACGGAACTTCATGAACCAGAGCGTGAGGCCCAGCACCACCGCGATGCGGAAGCTCCACGCCACGACCTTCTTCCACAGCGTGGCGGCGAGGCCCTGCAGATCGGGGCGTTCTTCTTCGAGGCCAGACAACAGCAGCGCCACCACCATGGCTCCGCCGCCCACGGCGATGGACACGAGATGCAGCCACTTCACTAGATCAAAAAGCTCGAATTTCGGCATGGAATCTCCTAGAGGTTGGGTTCAAGTCTAGCCGCGAAGCCTTCAGCTCACGCGGGAAAGGGGCATGGTCATGCAGCGCGGGCCGCCTCGAGCCCTGGAGAGCTCGCCGCATTCAAGCTGGATCACATACTTGCGTCCGTCCAGCAGATCGATGAAGGGATCGGCCAGCAGTTGCTTCACGGGCAGCACCCGGTAGCCGTGGCGATCCAGTTCCGACGCCGTGGCGATGTTCCGGCTGTAGCTGAAGATCACGCCGGGGGCCATGGCGAAGGCATTGGCGCCGTCGGTCCATTGCTCCCGCTGCTGCTTCACGTAGTCGTTGCCGCCGCAGGCGATGGGCTTCAGGTCAATGCCCACCTGGCGCAGCGTCTTGAGCAGGCTGGGCTGGGTGGTGAAGCGCAATTCGTCGTTGCGCAGATCGATGGACATCACGTTGAGCAGTTCGCGGCTTCGGCTTCCAAAGAAGGGAGGATAGATCAAGCATTCGTCCTCACTGGTGCGGGTGAACACCGTATCGAGGTGCATGGCGGAACGAATGGGCGGCATCAGCACCATGAGCAGGTGCTCGAAGCCCGTTTCACCGCGCCGATAGTGATCCCGCAGACTTTCAGCGAGGTGATGCACGGCGTCGGCGCTGGTGCGTTCGGAGCAGCCGATGGCCAGCACCTTGTGGTTCATCACCAGCATGTCGCCGCCCTCCATGGCCAGGGGGGCCCGGATTTCGTTCTTCAAAAGCGGCGTCACTTGATCGAAGAGCCGCGCCCGCTTGGGGAGATGTTTCAGGCGGGGATGATGGCGGAAAACGTAGCTGAGGATCAGCGGTTCGCGCTCCCTCGCCCAGGTGGCCATGGAATTGATGGAATAGGCCGTGCCCAGCACCGCCGCAGGATCCCGCATGAAGAGCAGGTTGGGGATGGGCCGCAGGCGGTACTCGAACCCCCGCTGCCAGTGCGTGTGGTTGGGAATATCGTCCCACTGGATGCCAGAGATCACGCTGCGGGCGCAGGCTTCCGACGACATCTCCCGCAGCAGATTGCAGGTGGCGTCGGACAGGTTCACCAGGCGGCGCAGATCCTCGATGAACGCCAGCTTCGTGCCTTCCTTGGCCAAGGCCTCCACGAAGAGATCCTGGATATCCAGCACCTCTTCGGCCACCCGGCCCAGCGCCGCCCGGAACAGCGCATGTTCCTCCCGCGCCTGTTCCCCGTGGAGAATGTCGTCGAAGAGCAGTTTCTCCATGATGGCGGGCACCATCAGATCCACTTCGGGACCGGGATGATGGATGACCACCTGCTTCAGGCGGTCGATCTCCGAAAAGACCGAGAGTTGAATGGGTTCCATAGAAAGCTCCGAACGATCAAAGACCAATGTGCAAGTTTACCGTGCCCTTGCTGGAAAATCGCCTGTCACGCTGGAGTGTTGAGCCGCATCCAATCAGAGTCGTAACCTGTTTCGGGGCCTTGTCCCCAGCTTTCGGAGGAATCCACCCATGACCGCATTCGTGACCCATCCCGCTCCCCAGTTCAAGGCCGAAGCCCTGGTGGACGGCCAGTTCAAGGAAATCTCCCTCGCCGACTTCAAGGGCAAGAAGGTGGTGCTCTTCTTCTACCCCCTGGATTTCACCTTCGTGTGCCCCACCGAGATCCTGGCCTTCAGCGATGCCAAGAAGGAGTTCGATGCCCGCAACACCGTCGTGGTGGGCGTGAGCGTGGATTCCAAGTTCAGCCACTGGGCCTGGACCCAGATGGAGCGCAAGGATGGCGGCATCAAGGGCATCACCTATCCCCTGGTGTCCGACCTCAACAAGACCATCGCCCAGGACTACGGCGTGCTGCTCTCCGCAGGCGTGGCCCTGCGCGGCCTCTTCATCATCGATGCCGATGAGAAGCAGACCCTGCGTCACATCACCATCAACGATCTGCCCCTGGGCCGCAACGTCGAAGAAGCTCTCCGCGTCATCGACGCCATCGACTTCAGCAACGAACACGGCGAAGTCTGC
>JAJTBC010000176.1 GCA_021287085.1 Bacillota bacterium
CCTTCCGCCAAGGCGATGGCCGGGAAATAGTGCCCGCCCGTGCCTCCGCCCGTCACCACCAGCGCCCCGGAAAACAGTTCAGGTTCCATGCCTCCAGCGTACTCAAAAG
This sequence comes from Bacillota bacterium, assembly GCA_021287085.1. GTDB lineage: Bacteria > Acidobacteriota > Holophagae > Holophagales > Holophagaceae > JAYREN01. The sequence continues at coordinate 110 of JAJTBC010000176.1, forward strand.
GCGCACGGGGCGGCGGAAGGATGCGGCGAAAAGATCATCGCATAGCCCAATGGACACGAAGGGAACGTGAAGAATCATCTGCGCTAGACTGATTTTTTGCGCCGTCGCGGTTGACGGCGGTTGCACGGAGTGGACATGAAGATTCTCGTCGCCCTCAAGCAGGTGCCGGACACCGAAACCAAGATCAAGGTCGCCGCCGACGGCAAGAGCCTCGACCCTGCGGATGTGAAATGGATCACCAGCCCCTACGACGAATACGCCATGGAAGAGGCCATGCGCATCAAGGAAGCCAAGGGCGCCGAAGTGATCGCCATCTCCGTGGGTGAAGACAAGGCCAAGGACATGCTGCGCAATCCCGGCCTGGCCCTGGGCGCCGATAGCGCCGTGCTGCTGAAAGCCACGAGCCCTGAGGATCCCCTCACCGTGGCCAAGGCCCTGGCCGCCTACGCCGAAGGCAAAGGCTTCGATCTGATCCTCTTCGGCAACAAGGCCTTCGGGGCCGATCATGGCGCCGTGGGCCCCATGGTGGCGGAACTACTGGGCATGGCCCAGGCCACCCTCGTCACCAAGCTGGAGCTGGGCGAAGGCACCTTCAAGGCCGAGCGCGAAGGGGACGGCGGCACCGAAGTGGTGGAAGGCACCCTGCCCGCCGTCATCACCGCCCAGCGCGGCCTCAACGAGCCTCGCTACGCAGGCCTGAAAGGCATCATGGCCGCCAAGAAGAAGACCATCGAGGAAGTGGAAGCCTCTGTCGCGGCCCCGGCCCTGGTCGTGAGCGCCCTGACCCTGCCCGCCGCCCGCCCTGAAGGCCGCAAGCTGGAGGGCGAAGGCGCCGTGCAGGCCCTGGTGGCGCTGCTCCGCGACGAAGCCAAGGTCCTGTAGTTCCACTCCATTCTGCCTCCGCGCACATTTTCGAGGAATGACGATGATTCTGGTGTTTTGTGAATTGAAAGAAGGCAAGATCCGCAAGGCGAGCCTGGAGGCCCTCTCCGAAGCCCGCCGCCTCACGAGCGATCCCGTGGGCGCCCTTTTCGTGGGCGCTTCCACCGCAGGCGCCGAGGAAGCCGCCGCCTACGGCGCGGACTTCATCCTCAAGGCTGAAAATCCGGCCCTGGCAGCCTATTCCAGCGACCTCTACGCCCGCACCCTCGCCCAGGCCGTGAAGACCAAGGGCGCCACCATTCTGCTGGGCGCGGCCACGCCCATGGGCAAGGACGTGCTGCCCCGCGTCGCCGCGCGCCTTGATGCGGGTTACGCCGCTGAGGTCACGGGCCTTTCCCTGAAGGATGGCAAGCTCCAGGCCGAGCGCCCCGTGTACGCGTGCAAGGCCTTCGCCACGGTGGATTTCCCCAGCGCCATTCAGGTGGTCAGCACCCGCCCCAACGTGTTCACCGCCACGCCCAACGCCAAGGCTGGCACGGTGGAAACCCTCGCGGTGGAAGCCACGGATTTCAAGGCCGTGGTGAAGGAGATTCTCGCCAAGGCAGGCGGCAAGCAGGATCTCACCGAGGCTGACGTGATCGTGTCCGGGGGCCGCGGCATGAAGGACGGCGAGAACTTCAAGATTCTGGAGGCTCTGGCCGAGGCTCTGGGCGGCGTGGTGGGCGCCTCCCGCGCCGCCGTGGACGCGGGCTGGGGCATTCCCCACAGCGCCCAGGTGGGCCAGACCGGCAAAGTGGTGAGCCCCACCCTCTACATCGCCTGCGGCATCAGCGGCGCCATTCAGCATGTGGCCGGCATGAGCGGCTCCAAGGTCATCGTGGCCATCAACAAAGATCCTGAGGCCCCCATCTTCAAACTGGCCACCTACGGCATCGTCGGCGACCTCTTCGAGATCGTCCCCGCCCTGACCCAGGCCATCAAAGCCAGCAAGTAATAGTGTGATCAATTATTTAGCATAAAACACAGTTGGATAAAAAAATCATCAACAGAAGCAGGATGATGAGGACCGATAATCTAATCATCCTGCTTTTACTTGTCATATTGGAAAATCTTTTAAAGAGTAAAGTAGTTATCTGTTGTACTATTTTCGATCTTTTCTTCTTGTTATGTGGACAACAACGCACTTTCGCCTAGAGCCGGGCTATACAATATCAATCGTAGCAATCAAATAGATAACAATTTAAACTTCACATGCAGGACAAGCTCTTCCTCCAAAACAAGCCGTATTTAAAAATATTCAAGCTTCCATCGGTGAATGACGATGTCTTTCCGATCAGTGGGTTGGGGGCATTGCATCCACTTAGAAAGGGGGGTGGGGAAGCCTATGAAGATCGAAAAGCAAATCACTTGGATAACAACAGGAATGGTTGTGGCAACCATATCCCTTATCGCCTTGCTTGGCTTCTGGCGGATGTACGAATCCCTGAAACAGCAGGCCTTGGCAACCCAAGAAAGCCGCATTGCCACCTTCTGGGAACTCGCCCGGCAGAAGGGAACCTTCCACGTATCAGACGGGAAGTTGATGGCGGGCGAGTCGATCATCAACGGGAATTTTGAACTCCCGGACAAACTCAAGGAACTTTGCGGCGGCACCGCTACCTTGTTTCTAGGGGATACCCGCGTATCTACGAACGTTCTGAAACCAGACGGACAGCGGGCCATTGGTACACAGCTCAAAGGGCCAGCCAGGGAGGAAGTCCTAGGCAAAGGGGGCAAGTTCCGTGGAGAAAACGAGATTCTCGGAGAAACCTATTTCGCCGCCTACGATCCCATCAAAGACGCAGAGGGCAGAACCATAGGGATCATGTATGTGGGTGTAAAAAAACAGGATTATTTTTCGATTTTCAACACCCTGCTGCTGCTAATCGTGCTGGCGGCGGTGGCCGCAGTGGTCATTTCTTTCATCGTGATGTCACGGATGGCCAAGCGCATCACGCAACCTCTCGTGACCATGGTGCAAGGCATGGAGCATTCGGATCTTACGTTGAAACTCAACGAGGTCGGCAACAGCGAGTTGACTGCCCTGGCCCGAGCTTTCAATCGTTACAACAGTCAGATGCGGGAAACACTTGAACAATTCAGCCGATCTGCGGAGCAAGTGGCGAGCGGAGCCGCAGAGCTTTCCCAGGCCTCTGATGAGATGGCAGACACCACTCATGACCTTTCGCGAAGCGCGGAGGATCAGCGTGTTCAGATGGATCAAGCCACTCAAACGGTCACAGACCTGATGGAATCCATCCAGGACGTGGCCAATCACGCCTCGGCTTCCCAGAACGCTTCTTCCCATGTGGCAGAAGAGGTTGCCCTCGGCGCCAAAGCAGGAGGCGAAAGCTCGAAAGCGATGGCTGCGGTCAGGCAAAGCACCCAAGAAAT
>JAJTBC010000182.1 GCA_021287085.1 Bacillota bacterium
GGCGCATACATTCTGGAAGAAGCCAGCGCCGCGCCGCGCCTGATCCTCCTTGCGACCGGCTCCGAGGTGCATCTGGCGCTGGAGGCCCGCATCGCGCTGGAAGCCGAAGGCATCGCCACGCGCGTGGTGTCCATGCCCAGTTGGGAACTCTTCGAAGCCCAGCCCCAGGCCTATCGGGAACAGGTGCTGCCGCCGCAGATTCAGACGCGGCTTTCCATCGAAGCGGGCGTCACCACCGGATGGCAGCGCTACGCATCCGCCCAGATCGGCTTGGATCACTTCGGCGCCAGCGCCCCGGCGGAGGTTCTCTTCGAGAAGTTCGGCCTTACGGTGGAACGTGTGGTGGCCAAGGCCAAGGCCTTGCTGGCCTGACATGCGCCGGAGCCTGATCCTGCTCATGGCTCTGCCTTTGCTTGGGCAGAGCCATGAGGAGCCAAAGATCGAGACGGAGCCGCCCATCGTGGAATCAGGCGGGGGCACTTCTTTCCCGCCATGGCGCCTTGCGACCCAGGAGCCCAAGCCCTCCTTTCCCTGGGAGAAGGTGTCATCCTTTCTCGGCGGGGTGGTGGCGGGATTGGCCATCCACGAAACGGGCCACATGGGTGCAGGCGCGATCCTGGGCAAAGATCCCTACTTCACGCGCACGAATTCAGGCGTGATGCCCTTTTTTACGGTGGCGTACGGAAAGGCGCCCACCAATGACCGGCAAGCGTTTACTCTGGCCGCAGCAGGATTCTGGATGCAGCACGCCATGGCCGAGGCCATCCTGGCCAAGTATCCGAAGGTCTGGCGCGATGCTCCGCCCGCGGTGCAGGGGGCCTTCGTTTTCCATCTCCTCACGTCGCTCATCTATACCTATGGCGCTTTGGCGAAGAGCGGCGCGCCGGAACGCGACACCCTTGGCATGGCCCGCAGCCTGAACGTGGATGAACGTTGGATGGGCGTGGCGATCCTGCTGCCTGCGGCCTTGGACCTCTATCGTTCCTTCCATCCTGAGGCCCGCTGGGCCACCTGGAGTTCCCGTGGCGTGAAGGTGGGGTTCGTGTTTGGAATCACGCGCTAGCATCGCGACTCTGAATTACGAGAATCTCGGGAAGCGCCGTGCCATCGTGCTTCCATCAAAGCACGGCTCTTCTGGTGATGCATCGCGCCATACGTAATCCTGTGGCGAGCGAGGTCGCTCTCTCGCAACTGTGGGCTCTGTAGACTTGCGCCAGATTGTTTGCTAGAGGAATGCTGGCGCATTCCTCTAGCCTTGTCCGATTCGGGGATCAGAGCCTGAATCGCTTCACGAGATCTTCGAGATCATTGGCCACCTGGGCCAGTTCTCCGGCGGTGCGATGAGTTTCGCGCCCTTGGGCTTCCATCTCATTCGTGGAGGTGGCGTTCTGCTCCAGGCGTTGCCCGGTCTCATCCATGAGGCTGCGCACCTGATCGCCCGTTTTGGTTTGTTCCGCGGTAAGCGCTTCCATGTCGTTCATGCGATCCGACACGGAGGTGATGCGCTGCTCCACGCTTTCCAGATGCTCCAGGGTGATGCCAACACTTTGCACGCCGCTTCGCACGGCTTCGCGGGTGCGCTCGAGGATGGTTTTGATTTCCCTGGCCGCATGGGCGCTGCGCTCGGCCAATTTGCGGATCTCTTCGGCCACGACAGAGAAGCCCTTGCCGTGCACGCCGGCCTTGGCTGCCTCGATGCCGGCATTGAGGGAGAGCAGGTTGGTCTGCCGGGCAATCTCCTGGATGACTTGAACCGCTTCGTCGATGCGAGCTGTGGCCTCCCGGATTTCCTGCATGTCATGGGTGGCGCTGCGACCGGCCTCGGTGCCGTGTTCGACGTTGTGGGCCACTTCCACGGTCTCGTTTCGAGTGCGTCGTGCATGCTCCGAGAGTCGCTCCACACGACCCATAAGGCCGTCCATGGATTCCAGCGCATGCCGACCCGACTGATTCAAGGCTTCTCCCACATGGGCCGTTTCGGCCACGGCGGAAGCCATCTGATTCGAGGAGGTGGCTAGGCCGTGGCCTTTCGAGGCCACCTGGCCGGAAGCCTGACGCACCACCTTCAGGGTGTCGTGGAGGTTGGAAACCATGCCGTTGAAGGCGATCCCCAGGCTGCCGATTTCATCATGGCTCGTCACTGCGGCCTGTGCCGTGAGGTCCCCATCGGCCATTTGCTGGATGGAGGCAGAAAAGCTGGAGAGCGGTTTCAGGATGAGTCTTCGCACCAGAGTCGTGAGCAAAAGGCCAATCAACAGAATGGCTCCGAAACCCAGGGCCAGCCCTATTCTTCGGACTTTTCTGGCTTCCTGGTGCACCTGCTGCTTGGAAGCGGATACGCCGAAAGCGGCCACCACATCCCCTGCTTTGCGGTCTTTGAACAACTCTAGACCATAGGCCTGGTGGCAAGTGGTGCATTCGGCCTTCAGTCGGGCCGGGGCCAGCACGTACATTCCGGCTTCCCCTTGGGCATCGACCTCATGGGAGACCTGGGATTCCAAGGTGGGATTGGCCTGGAAATCGCGAAGAGCGTTTTTCTCGAAGGCGGTGAGGTGCGGAGAATCGGGTTCGACACGATGGAAGCTCATGCCTCGCCGCTTGCAGTCTTCCTCGGCAGCGGTGTGCAGCATGGAGCGGGAAGCGGTGGCGAGGGTGTTCAACTGGGTTTCGAACGCATCCTCAAGGGCCTGCGCCTGGGCCATTCCTCCCAACCAGGCAAGGCCGCCCAAGATAATGACCAGCGCGATTCCGATAGGAATAAAAAACTTTCGCGCCAAACCCATTGATTTCATTTGCATAGACCGTTCTCCAATCCCTTCTTTCGAAAGGCTATTGGAGAACTTTCGGCCTCTTTTATCAGGTCATGAATTTTGAATCATTGTTTGCATTGATCAGAGCTTGAACCGCTTCACCACGGCCTGCAGATGCTCTGCGACGACTGCAAGTTCGGAGGCTGTACGGGCGATCTCGGCGGTGGTGGCGGAGATCTGGGTGGTGGCGGAAGCGGTGGCAATGGCTTCATGAACGTTTTGTTCTACTTGGCGAGCCACCTCAATGCCCGCACGGCTTTGTTCTTGGGTGGCAAGGTTGGCCGTGCGGGCCTGCTCAGCGAAGCCTTCCAGGTTGAGGCGGATCTGCTTGAGCATCTGAACAGTATTGGCCACGGTGGAAGAGCCTTGTCCCACGGCTTTGCGGGCCGCCTGGATGTGAGCTTCGATGTCCTTGGCCGAAGTGGCGCTGCGCTCTGCCAGCTTGCGCACTTCCTCGGCCACCACCGCAAAGCCTTTGCCCTGTTCGCCCGCCTTGGCGGCCTCGATGGCAGCGTTGAGGGAAAGAAGATTGGTCTGGTTGGCGATTTCCGTGATGACCGTGATGGCGCTGGCGATGCGTTCCGCCGTGGCGGTGACCTCCTTCATGGCTTCCTGGGTGGTGCCTCCAGCCGCATCTCCTTGGCGAGTGGCATCCAGGGCCTGCTCCATGGCTCCCAAACCGTCCTGCGCAGCTGCGCTTACTTCATTGATGGAGGCAGAAAGCTCCTCGATGGCGGCAGCGGTGCGCTCAGAGCCCGCCCGTTGCGTATTGGCACTTTGGGCGATGGATTCGGAAGTGGCTGCCAATTCCTCGGCGGAAGCGGAGAGTTCGGTAGAGGAACTGGCCATGGACTGGATGCCATCGGTGGTTTCTTTCAGCAGGCCCCGGATATTTGTGAGCATTTGCTGGTAAGCCCTGGCAAAAGTCCCGAACTCGTCTTTGCGCTCCAGAAATTCCTTGGGCACGTCCATGGAGAAATCGCCGGAAGACAGGAGCTGAGTATGGCCAGCGGCAGCTTGAATATCAGAGACGCTGATACGGGTAATCGCCACAGCAACAGCAGAAGCCAAGCTTAGGGTTGCCAGCGAAAGAATGACCAAGGCCCAGATGCGTTGACGGTATTCTGCCTCCAGACGGTCAGTGATCTTTTGGCTTTCCTTTTCCCTGAATTTGAGAAAGGCCTCACAGGCCTTGTTTACGGACTCGTGAGACGCGAGGGCTTCATGGGCATATTTGGAACTGGCCTCGGATTCTTTGCCCGCATAGGCTAATTCCAGGACTTGGGCATTGATGGCTTTTTCTTTGTCCAAAGTGTCTGATACCACTTCCAGCAGTTGGCTGGCTTCCTGCGTCTTTGCTTGCTCGAACAGACTTTCGAAAGCCTCCTGGGCTCGTTCTCCCTGGGAAACGATTCTGTCTTTCTGGAGGCTTCGTCCTGCGGTGGATTTATCGGCAATGGTTTGCCAGATGGCAAGGTTGACCTCGGAGACGGCTTTGGTAAATTCCTCTGTTTTTTGAACCTTCCACGATTCTTCCTTGAGTTCCACCTGCCCCTGCCGGAGACGGAACATTCCCATCCCCCCCGTGATGGCCACAAGGACGATGGCCGCGGCGAGAATTCCGAAGCCCAGAACTTGGCGTTTCCATACCTTGATGTTTTTTAAGAACCTCATCACGTCCCCATCCGATTCGATTAGATGCTCTTATGCTATCGGGAGGCGTCTGGGAAAAGATTAGAGAATTTAAAAAAATTAACAATCTTGTCTATACTGCGATCAATTCTAGGTAGGCCGCCAGGAAATCCGAGCTTTGGGGCAGGATCTCGTCCTCCTGGGTGGGGTGGTAGGCGATCCAGGTGTCCTTGGCGCCGATGCGACGAACGGGAGCATCAAGATCGAAGAAAAGCTCATCGGCGATGCGGGCGGCGATCTCGGCGCCGTAGCCCCAGGATTTCCCGTCTTCGTGGGCCACGATCACGCGGTGGGTCTTCTTCACGGTGCGGCAGATAGCCTCCCAATCGTAGGGGCTCAGGGTGCGCAGATCCACGATCTCCACGGAAATGCCCTCCTGCTCGGCCAGTCGGGCCGCCTGCACGGCGCGATGCACGGTGCTGCCGTAGGTGATGAGCGAAAGGTGATGGCCTTCGCGCACCATGCGGGCCCTGCCGAAGGGAATCATGAACTCATCGTTGGGTTCCGCGCCTTTGTTGTGGGTCTGGCGATAGAGGTGCTTGGGTTCCAGGAACAGCACCGGATCATCGCAGCGGATGGAGGTGCGCAACAGACCGGCGGCATCCAGGGCGTTGCTGGGATAGACCACCCGCAGCCCCGGAATGTGCGTGAAGATGCTTTCGCCGCTTTGGCTGTGGTACACCGCTCCGCCCATGAGGTAGCCGCCGATGGGCACGCGCACCACCATGGGAGCCTTGTAGTCGTTGTTGGAGCGCCAGCGGAAATTGGCCAGCTCGTCGCGGAGCTGCTGCATGGCGGGCCAGATGTAATCGAAGAACTGGATCTCCACCACGGGCTTGAAGCCCCGCGCCGCCAAACCCAGGGCACGACCGATGATGGTGGCTTCGGCCAGGGGCGAGTTGTACACCCGATGACTGCCGAAGGCTTTCTGAAGGCCGTGGGTGGCCTTGAACACGCCGCCTTTGCCCTTCACTTCGGTGAGGATCTCTTCGCGGGTAGCATCGGCCACATCTTCGCCGAAGACCAGGATGCGCGGATTCTTGGCCATCTCCTGCTTCAGCGTGATGTTGATGAGATCGATCATGGTCTTCTGCGGTCCGGCGGGATCGGGGGCCGTGGCTTCCGTATCGAAGGCCTTGGAGGTGGGATCGACCTCTTCGCTGTAGAGGTAGTCGTAGTAGGTGCCGGGATCGGGAGGGGGCGCGTTTTCCGCCTGCTCCCAGGCCACGTCCACTTCCATCTGAATCTCAGCCTTGAGCTGTTCCAGCTCGTTTTCCGTGAGATCGCCGAGTTCGATCAGCCGGGCACCGTACGTGGTCACCGGATCGCGCTTCTGTTCCTCAGCCCGCTGGGTCGGGGTTTTGTACAAGGCTTCGTCGTCGGAAAGGGAATGGCTGTAGGGTCGAATGGTCTTGGCCCGCACCAGGGCGGGGCCGCGCCGCGCGCGACAATGGGCGGCCGCCTGGGCCATGGCATGGTACGAAGCGATGGGATCGCAGCCGTCCACCTCGTCGAGCACCAGCAGGCCATGGGGCTCCCAGCCTTTCACCAGGGCTGCCACGTTGGCTCCGGCGTACTGCACTTCCGTGGGCGTGGAAATGGCGTAGCCGTTGTCTTCCACCAGGAAGATGACGGGCAGCTTCAGGTTCACGGCATTGTTGAGGCCTTCCCAGAACTCGCCCTGGCTCACGGTGCCATCGCCCGTGGTGGCCAATGCCACTTCATCAGCATAGGTCTGGAGATCGGTGAGACCGCCCTGCTCGGCCCTCAGCACCGCTTCGGCACAGCCCACGGCTTGAAGGAACTGGCTGCCCGTGGGGCTGGAGGTGGACCAGATGCGATGCTTGGCACTGCTCCAGTGGGTGGGCATCTGACGGCCGCCCGTAGCCGGATCCAGCTTGGAGCCCACGCTGCCCAGGAACATATCGTAGGCCGTGACGCCCAGGCCGTAACACAGCGCCCGATCCCGGTAGTAGAGGAAGAACCAATCGTGGCCTGATTTCAGCGCCATGGCGGCCGCGGCGCCGATGGCTTCGTGGCCCACGCCATTGATCTGGAAGAAGACTTTGTTCTGTCGCTTGCCTGCGATCTCCCGGTCATCGATCCGCCGGGAAGCATAGATGGTGCGGAAGAGGGCGATGCGCTGTTCGCGGGTGAGTTCGGGGGTGCGTTCGGTTGGGGTCACGGGCACTCCTGGAAAGACGCGTGGAGACGAAAGTACGAAAGGAGATTCTACCCCGTGATGGCGCATTCCAGCCATTCGGCGCGAAGCGCAGCCTCGGTCCGTGCTAGCCTGGAAGGCCCGTTTTGCAAGGCTTCGCATGATCTCACCCTCCGAAATCCGCGCCATCCACGATTTGCCTTTCCCGGAGTTGATGTACCGGGCCCAGACCGCCCATCGTCAGCACTGGAATCCCGAAGAGATCCAGTTCTGCACCCTGGATTCCATCAAGACCGGAGCCTGTCCCGAGGATTGTGCCTACTGTCCCCAGAGCGCTCGTTACGCCACGGGACTGAAGGTGGAGCCCCTCAAGGAAGTGGACGCGGTGCTGAAGGGCGCCGCCGAGGCCAAGGCCAACGGCAGCACCCGCTACTGCATGGGCGCGGCCTGGCGCGAGGTGAAGGACGACCGGAACTTCGAGGCCGTGCTGGAAATGGTGCGCGGCGTGGCCAGCCTGGGCATGGAAGTGTGCGTGACCCTGGGCATGGTCAACGTGGAACAGGCCAAGCGGCTCAAGGAAGCGGGCTGCAACGTGTACAACCACAACCTCGACAGCAGCCAGGATTTCTACGAGACCATCATCTCCACGCGCAGCTTCCAGGATCGCCTCGTCACCATCGATGCCGTGCGACAGGCTGGGCTGGAAGTCTGCTGCGGTGGGATCGTCGGCATGGGCGAAAGCATCGATCAGCGCATGCACTTTCTGCACGAATTGACGGAAATGGATCCACCGCCGGAAAGCATTCCCATCAATCACTTGGTGCCGGTGGAAGGCACGCCCCTGGCCGATCTGCCTCCGGTGCCGCCTTTGGAATTCATCCGCATGATCGCCACGGCGCGCATTCTCTTTCCCGCCAGCCGCATTCGTTTGAGCGCCGGACGAACGTCCATGTCGGACGAAATGCAGGCGCTGGCGTTCCTGGCGGGCGCCAATAGCCTGTTTACGGGCGAACGTCTGCTCACTACTCCCAATCCCGGCCAGTCTCACGATCACCAATTGGTGGCGGCCATGGGGATGAGGGTGGAGGCTTAGGAAGACTCAGGAATTAGAGACGCCCCTGCATTCTCCGGGAGAGCGCAGAGGCGGATTGATCACGGTCGCGGCTTGACGCTTTGCATGGTCTGGGCCAGGAATCGCTTCATCTCGTTGTCACTCACGGTGCCGGTGCGACCCAGGTAAAGCGTGTAGAGATGCGGAGCGTTCAGGGGCGCCGTGGGGGCGTCCAGCACCGTGGCGATATCCGTGCGGCCATCGTTGGCAAAGGAGGTACGGGTATAGGGGTGGCGCTTCTGGGCGATTTCCCGCCAACTCTTCTGGAAGTGCTCCTCCATGGAAGCTTCGGGCTTGAGGTGGCGGATCAGCACGAAGTAATTGTCGCCTTCGTCCTCTCCGTAGCTTACCCGCCGCAGCGCCCAGGGCGAGGCTTCGGAGGGTTTTTCGAAGCCCATGAAAAGGCCCAGGTGATCGTTGGGCGTCAAAGCGTAGGTGCGGGAATCCAGGTTCAGGTCCAGCCATGGGCTGTGCATGCGCAGGGATTTGCCTTCTTCGTACGCGAAGGTCATGTCCTTGAAAGCGTCCGGGCGACGGTCCGCGGGAAGCTTCAGGTACGGTCCCCATTCCTTGAGCTGACCCGCGTAAGGCACATACAGGTAATCCAAGGACTTGGTGAGATCCCAGATCCAGGTTTCAAGCTTGGAACTAGTGGTTTCCTGAAGCACGCCCATCAACCCATAAGGCACGGGCGTGGTGCAGAACAGCACGACCTTGTCGGAGTATTCCATGTGCCAGATATCGAGGCGCCAGGGGCGACCGAAGCGATCTTTGTGGGTCTGGCTCCGAATGGGCTCGCCGAGCGAGGTGATGCGCACCCGCTCCCCGCCTACTTCGCGAGGTACGTTCAGGGCCTTGAACACCAGATCCATGGCGACCTTGGGCTTGTTCAGGAGATCTTCGAGGGGCACCGTGTTTGGACGCCGAATGCCCAGCAGCAGCAGACCGCTGGCGTTGGCCGTCACGAGTCGGCCATTGTCGCCCAGTTCGAAACCTCCGGTCTTCACATCGGTGATGCCCCATCGATTGGAGTTCTCGTTCTTGAACACCAGTTCGAGGAAGGTGCTGGTGGGCGTGTCGTAGATCACGTCCAGGGAGGAAGGCCCAGTCGGGAAGAGTTCCTTCTGCTCGGCGAAGAGGGCCTTCATGTCGGTGTCGTAGGTGCTTTGCCGCTTGTCGAAGGCCGCCTTGCGGAGCTGGCGATAGTCCATGGGCAGGGGAAACTCGAAGGCGCTGACCAGGGGCTTGGATTTCTCAGGGAAGAGATTGAAGCCATAGGTGATCTTGTTGTAGTAGGTGGCGGTGGCGGGCTTCAGCTTCTGCATTTCCGCCACGGGCAGGCTGTAGCTCATGTTGTCGCGGCGCTGAACCACGATGCCGATGACGCGGCCCGCCGAATTGAGCAGCGGCCCGCCGGAATTGCCTGCGTTCACGTCCGCCGAACTCTTGAGCCAAGACCAGGCGCCATCCATGGGTTCGGCCAGGGTGCCGATGAGTTCACCCCGGCGCACCACCACGCCTTCGCCGTAGGCGTTGCCTGCCGAGAACACGGGCCGATTCATTTCGAAGGCCGGTTCCAGATCCAGCCACTGGTCGAAGGTCCGTCCCTTTACGGTGAAGCGCACTACGTCGCGGTGTTCGTGGGCCAGCATCACCCGATCCACTTCGTACACGTTCTGATCGGCATCGCGAATGAAGTATTTGGGAAAGCTCAACAGCTCCAGACTGAGATCCAGCACATGGAAGGCCGTGATGAGATCCGTGGAGGAAACAGCGAAGGCCGTGCCGATGGAGAAGTACTTGTCGTTACGGATATGGAAGGGCACCTGATCCCAGGGCAGCTCCTTTTCGTACGTAAGCGAGTCCTTGACGGGTTTGGGAATCACCACCTCGAAGCAAGAGGCTCGCAAACGCCTGTTCATGGCGGGTGAGAGTTCCGTGATGACCTCTCCGGAGGGTTTACTCGTCTTGGTCTGACTACCGGGCGCAGCCCAGACGACCGATCCCAGAACCACACCCAAGGCCAAAATGCGAAGCAACGACATGATGAAATCTCCAGAACACCATCATGTCATATTCGTTACCGCATCGCCTCCATGGGGGAGAGCCTCATGGCGCGGAAGGCCGGATAGAGACCGAAGACCAGGGCCAGTCCCAGGGCAGATATCCAGGCCACGAGGAGTCCCAGGGGATTTACCACCAAGCCCCAAGGGAAACTGGAGGAAAGAGCCCGGCAGAGGAAGGAACCCCCCAGAGTGCCTGCAAGGGCGCCCAGGGCTGCCAGAACCAGAGATTCCAACAGGAATTGCACGAAAATCTGCTGATCGGTGGCCCCCATGGCCTTGCGGAGGCCGATCTCATAGCGGCGGTCGGAGAAGGAAATGAGCATCACGCTCAGCACGCCCACGCCACCCACCAGCAGCACGGTGGCGGCGAGACTCTGCAACACCACCTTCCAGCCCCGAATCTGATCCTGGAATTGCTGATAGCCCTTCACCAGTTCGGCGGCGAGGTCCACCACCTGCACGTCGTCGATGCCGTGGTGGGCCTGCTTGGCGCGGGCCAGCATGGCGGAGGTCACTTCGTTGAGAGCCTCTTTGCCGGTCAGCTTCACGTAGAGCTTGTCCAGGGAGTGCTTGGGATCGATGCGGTCCATGTAGGCCTCGATGGGCATCAACAGGCCGTTGGCATCGAGCCAGCTATCGTCGCTCATGATCTGGAGCGGGGCCAGTACGCCCACCACCTGGAAGCTCTGGCCATTGACCATGACCGCACTGCCCACGGGATCCACGCCCTGGAACAGCTTGGAGGCGAGGCTCCCTCCCAGCACCACCACGGCGCTGCGACGGCGGCCATCATCCTCGGTGAGAGCCCTGCCTGTGGCGATGGTGCGGTTCTGCCAGGGAAAGTAGTCGGGGGTCACACCGGTGGCAAAGCTGCGCTCCAGCCGCGTGCCCACGCGCAGGCTGGTGTTCTCGGTGGCCCGTGGCAAATAGGCTCGCACCTTAGGATGAGGGGAAGTGAGACGCGTGAGATCCTCGTAGCGAAGACCAGGGCTCATGGCGAACCGCTTCTGTTCTTCCGTGGTTTCCGGGGCACGGGCGGAAAGCTGGATGGTGCCGTCGAAGGACAACCCCTTGAAGCCCATGGACACCTTGTCCACCACGCCATCCATGACGCTGGTCATGACCACCAGCGCGAACACGCCCAAGGTGAGCAGCGTCAGCGTCAGCGCCGAGCGCAGCTTGTGGGACCACAATTCCCGGAGACCGCTGAGGATCACTTCTCCAAGGAGAGCCGCCCAGGCAAAGCGCGATACGCGAAGGCTACTCATAGTGCAGAGCCTCCATCGGGGACAGCTTCGAGGCTCTCCAGGCAGGGTAGAGGGCGAATGCGAATCCGAAGACCACCGCCAGAAGATAGGCCCACATGAAGCTGCTGAAGGCCATGGCCAGCGGCACGCCGAGAATGGTCGTGATGGCCCAGGAAAAGATCACGCCCGCCCCCAGGCCCACCAGGCCGCCCAGGCTCGTGAGCAAGAGAGCCTCCGTCATGAAGCTCTTGAAGATTTCGTTGCCGGGGGCGCCCAAGGCCATGCGCACGCCAATCTCCTTCACCCGCTCCTTGAGGCTGGCGAGCTGGATGTTCACGTTCACCAATCCGCCGCCCAGGAGCGCCAGCACGCCGCTCAGCACGAAGATGAGGTTGTAGGCTTCGCCGTTGTTGTTGCGTTTGCGGATGCGCGATTGCACATCGTCGAGGCGGAAATCCTCTTCCATGCGGTGATTGGGTTTGAGGATGCTCTTCAGTTCGGAGATGAAATCGGGCATGGCGTCGATGCGAGGAATGCGGTACGTGATGCGATCCAACCGGGAGTGCACGTCGCCCTGGAGCCGCCGCTGCACGAGGCTCGAAGGCACGGCGATGATGCGATTCCTGCGCCAGAACTGATTGCGGGGATTCTCCTTGGAAAACACGAAGTAGCGCTCCTCCAGCACGCCCACGATCTGCACCGGCGTGTTGCCAATGCGCAGAATGGAGCCAAGGGCATCGCCATTGGGAAAGAAATCCGTGGCTGCGCTGCTGCCCAGCAAGGCCACCGGCGCGGCGCTTTCGACATCCTGCGTGGAAAGGCTCCGGCCTTGGGCCACGGAATAGCCTTCCATGGCCAGATGGTCGCCGCCGATGCCCAGGACCTGCCGCTCCTGGTCGGCCTGGGCCGAGCGCACCCGCGCCCGGACGCTTCGTACCATGGAAACGCCTTGCACTTCTCCAGGTTTAAGCTCCGCCGAATCCTCTCGATCCTGCTGGCGCAGTCCCAGGTTGGCGGCCCTCATGGCGGTGGGCGAACCCTCCGTCGCCACAGGGCTGGTCTGAACGTTGAGCTTGTCCAGGCCGCCCATCTTCACATAGAGCTGTTCCGACCGTTTCTTGAAGGAATCGGTGATGGAGAACCCGCCCAGCACCGAAGCCACGCCCAGCATGATGCCCAGGCTTTGCAGCGAGGCGCGGCCCAGGTTCTCCCGGATCTCGAGCCAGGCTTCGTTCATGCGTTCCCGAAAAAGGCGGCGGCTCATGTCATTCCTCTTTGGAGGCGACGAGGCCATCGGAAAGCACCACGCGGCGCTGGGCCTGGGCGGCGATCCCCAGATCGTGCGTGACCAGCACCACCGTATTGCCCTGCTGGTTGAGGTGGCCGAACAACTCCAGGATCTCAGCGCCGGTCTTGGAATCCAGCGCCCCTGTGGGTTCGTCCGCCAGCAGCAGGGCAGGGCTGGCGGCGAGCGCGCGAGCGATGGAAACCCTTTGTTTCTGGCCACCGGACAATTCCCCCGGCAACTTCGCGGCCTTTTCGGGAATGCCGACCTGATCGAGCAGTTCCAGGGCTCGTTCCCGGCGCTCCTTGCGTGCCACGCCGGCGTAGAGCAGGGGCAATTCCACGTTGCGGGCCACGGAAGCCTTGGGCAGCAGGTTGTAGGACTGGAACACGAAGCCGATCTTGCGGTTGCGGATGGCCGCCAGCTCGCGCCCTGAAAGGCTTTGAACCTCCTCGCCATCCAGGGCGTACGTGCCTGAGGTGGGGCGATCCAGGCAGCCGAGAATGGCCATGAGCGTGGATTTGCCTGATCCGCTGGGCCCGATGAGGGCCAGGAATTCTCCCTTGGCCACGTCGAGATCGATGCCCCGCAGTGCGTGAACAGCCGTGCCGTTGCTGCCGAAAGTCTTGGTGATCTGGCGGGTCTGGATGACGGGGTTCATGGGAAGCCTCAATGGCAAGTGCCGGTCGAATAGGGCGCTGACGGGGTGGATGGCTAGAAGTCCTCGTCCTTTTCCACCTTCTTGCGGGTGGGGTCTTCCAGGGACACTTGATCGCCTTCGGAAAGCCCGGACAGGATCTCCACCCGCTCCAGGGTGGCCAGGCCTGCCTTCACGGTCACCGGCTCGAAGTAGGTCTTCCAGTTTTCCGACAGCCACGAGAACTTGCTGCGACCCGCGAGGCCTTCTTTGGCGCGCTTCAAGGCATCGGGCGCGATGCCTTTCTTCAGGCGATAGACCACAGTCTGGTCCTCCTTGCGGAAGAGGGCTTCCAGCGGAATGGAAATGGCCTTCTCCCGGCGGTCCCCAAGGATTTCCACGTTGGCGCTCATGCCTGTGCGGAAGGCCTCGGTCAGCTCATTGAGAGCCACTTCCACTTCGAACACTTTGATCTTTTCCACCAGTTTGGCGGCCGGGGCCACGAAACGCACTTTGCCCTGGAACGTCTTCTGGGGATAGGCATCCAGGGTGACGCGCACGGGTTGCCCCACGGTCACCTTGGCAATGTCCACTTCGTTGAGGTTCACCCGGATGATGAGGCTCTTGAGATCGGCCACCGTGAAGATCACCGTCCCCGCGTTGAAGCTGGACACGCCGCTGGTGATGGTGTCGCCCAGCTCCACGCCCTTCTTGATGACCACGCC
>JAJTBC010000183.1 GCA_021287085.1 Bacillota bacterium
ATGGGCTCTTGAAGGGAAGCCGCCTGGAGACGAGCCTCCTGGGCCAAGGCCTCGCAGGCGGTTTGTTCTCCGCCCCAAAAACGGTACATGAATGCGCCCATCCCCGCTTGCATTCGGACCTGGGGTTGCAGGCTCTCCTTCATGGTTCTCTCGCAGCGTTTCACCCACTGTTCCATGCGGGGATGAGTGGGGAAACGCCGCAGCAAGGCCCATACCATGGACACCGTCACTGCTTCGCGAATGGGGGTTTCATCCAGGGCTTCGAAAGCTTTTTCGTGTTGGTCCATCCAATGAATCCAGGAGTCCAGCGAGGCGTATTCGTCCCACCCGTAGTGACGGGATTCCACTACCGCGCTCCAGGCCGCCATTTGACCCGCCGATTCTCCCACTCGACCAAAACGGTGAAACGCCTTTTCCAGGCAAGCGAAGCTGCCCTTGGGATCGGTCGGAATGCCGCTGATCCCCTTCCACACCAAGATCCACGGGTCTTCTTCGATTCGGGAAGCAGGAAGGCTGTTGATCCAGGCCTGCACCGTGTGGTGCTGTCCCTTCGCCAAAAACGGCATGACATGAGCCTTGAGAAGCGCAACCTGCCGCTCCACCGCACCGGCCTCGCGATAACAGTCGAAGGCCTCGTAGAGCTGGCCATCCTCCGCCAGGCTCATACCCGCCCGTTCCTGAAGTGCACACCAGGCGCGCCGGGAGCGGGTTTCTACAGCCTGGCGCCGCAAGAAATCCCGAAACAGAGGATGAAACTCGTACACCGGCTCCACTCCAGGCCGCGCCATGGTGAAGTGCCCCGATCCCGCCAACCGTTTCAGCTCTGTTTCCGCCGAGGTCAGCCCGGTAAGTGCCTGGGCCTGACGAGGCGTGAACCGAGGGAAAACTGACATCTGCAGCAACAGTTCTCTCGTCATGGGACGAATCTGCCCCAGGATTTCGCTGGCGAAAAAATCGAAAAGCCGCTCTCGACCAATGCCACCGTTCGCACGCGGCATCCCGGAACCATTTTCCACCGCCATCAGCGAGAGCCCCGCCGGCCATCCATCCGCCATGCGGCAAATCTCCTGGATACGGCCCTCGCTGAATTCCTGGGGAAGCCGTGACCGAAGCAGGGCTTGGGCCTCATCCTCGTTCATCCGCAGTTCGTCCCACCCCAGGCTGTTCATCCATCCACGAGCCTGTAATCGCACCAGGGAAGAAGGCGGCGCCTCGCGGCTGAGAATCAACACCCGCACACCCTCAGGCACCCGCTCAAAGCCTTCTCTCTGGAATGCAGCCCCCGGTGAATCGGCCGGGAGCTCCTGGAAATCATCCAGTACCAAGGTCCCATCTGGTCCAAGTTGCTCGAAGAAACGTTCGAAAAACAATCGCGCCAACTTCGTTGGTTCCGAATTCAGCGAGGCCGCGAAACTGGGGAGCGAGGGTCGTCGGCCCCTACGAGCCTTTTTCAGGGCATCCGCCAAGCCATCGCAAAGCAACGCCGGATCACCATCGCCATCATCGAGCTGATACCACACCGTCCGGCCCGAACGATGCGTCAAGAAATCCAAAGCCGCATAGGTCTTTCCGGCCCCCGGTGGCCCATAAATCCAGGTGATGGGTGGGTTTTCTTTACGGCAAAGCAATGCCATCAAGCCCGGGCGGGACAGCAGCCCGAAGGGAGCGGGCGGGGTGAACTTGGCACGGAGTCGCATCAGATCGCTCGCCGAACAGAGATTTTCAAGGATAGTCTTTCGCCGATCTGTAAGCCATCTGTAAGCCGTCTTTTTCTAAAAATGAGGCACTGGAGGTTCCTATGATCCATTTGGCCCGTTGGATGTCACGACTCGCGTTTTCCGTGTTGGTCTTTACTGTGGGCTGCGGAGGTGATGATGGCCCTATTCGCACGGCGCCGGTCATCACCACCCACCCTCAGAACCTTACGGTGAAGGCCGGAGAAAGTGCGACCTTCACCGTCGCCGCTTCTGGGCAGCCTGCGCCCACGTTCGCTTGGGAACGAAGCTCCGATTCAGGGGCCACGTGGACTGCGGTTCAGAACGCCACTGCTGCCACCTATTCCTTCGTCGCCCAGGCCCAGGATGAGGCCGCCCGATTCCGCGCCCAAGCCACCAACGTGGCGGGCAGTGCCGTCAGTACTGCGGCACAACTCACGGTTCAGGTCGCCCCCTCCATCACCATCCCGCCCCAAACCCAGGCCGTTACCGAAGGCGATGCCGTCACCTTCACCGTGCAGGCCTCAGGAACTGCGCCCTTGCATTATCAATGGCAGCACAATGGTGCCCATGTGGGCAGCGATCAGGCCACCTTCATCCTTCCCCATGCGGCCCTGGCGGATGCGGGCGACTATCGCGTCACCGTGAGCAACATGGTCAGCAGCGTCACCAGCGCCCTGGCCCAACTCACCGTGGCGCCGCTTGCGGTGGCACCCACCATCACACAACAACCCCAAAGCCAGCAGGTGAGCGCAGGCAGCTCCGTGACGTTCACCGTGGAGGCTACCGGGACGCTGCCCCTGCATTACCAATGGAAGCATGACGGCGCCAACGTGGGCAGCGATAGCGCCAGCCTGGTCATCGCCTCCGCTCAAAGCTCCGATGCGGGCGATTACACGGTCGCCGTCTCCAACGGCGCAGGCAGCGCTCAAAGCGCCACGGCCACATTGACGGTGAATACCCCCGCCGCCGAATTCACCCGAACCGTGCCAGGCATCATCAAGAACATTACGGGATTACTGGACCCGCTGTGGTTCACGCGTGCCAATTGGCAGAACCTCTATCGCGCTCCCCAGGTATCGGGCGCAGGCTACATCACGGGCCTTTCCCTTCAATACAACGGAGCCCAAAGCGCTCCCACCACCATCTCGTCGCTCACAATCCGACTGGGACACACCACTCTCAATGCGCTCACTCCGGCCTTTGCGGACAACATCAACAACGGCAGCGGCCAGGCCGAAACGGTGCTATCGGGCAAAGCCTACACGTTCCCCGTAGGCACGGGAGGGAGCTGGCAGCGCATCGACTTCGACACACCCTTCTATTACAACGGCGTGGACAATCTGGTGGTGTGGTTCGAGGCCATCGGCCCCTTCGGTTCCCAACTGAAGGACGCCTG
>JAJTBC010000196.1 GCA_021287085.1 Bacillota bacterium
CACGGGAATGGGCAGGATGGAATAGCCTTCAGACCGCGCCCATTTCGCCAGGGGATTCTGATCGTCCTGGGTGATGACGATGGGCTGGCGCTCCAGCTTCGACCAACCGGGGAGCGAACGCAGACGGCTGATCCAGGTCCACAGTTCCAGTGTGTTGCCGCTCTTGGAAATGAAGACCGCCTGATCATCGGGCCGCAGCGCCAGTTCCATGGGTTCGGGGGAAGCCAAGGGCGTCCAGTTGCGCTGGGCTTCGACGTTTCCCAAAGACCGTACCAGGGTTTCCGAAGGCAGATGGGAACCGCCAATGCCGCACCAAAGCAGGCGCGAAGACGTGGGAACCTCGGGCAGCGCCACGCTGAGAGGTGCGCGCCAGCCGGTGGTGGCGTGGGATTCGAGCGCATTCCAAAGGTGAGGACGATTCATGGGAACTCCTGGAAAAATCAAAGGCTGCGGTAAAGGTCGCGGTAGCGCTGAGCGGAAGGGATCCAGCCGAAATCCTGGGCCATGGCTTGCAAGCCCATGCGTTTCCAGGCCAGCGGATCGTGGAAAAACAGGTGACAAGCCCTGGCCAGAGCGTCGCCCAGGGCATGGGCGTCCACCGCCTCGAAGAAGAAGCCTGTTTCTCCCTCCACCACCGTATCCGCCAAGCCTCCCGTGCGCCGAACCACGGGCAGCGCGCCGTAAGCCAGGGCATAGAGCTGCGTGAGACCACAAGGTTCGAAGCGGCTGGGCACCACGAGGGCATCTCCCCCGCCCATGAATCGATGGGCCAGGCCCTCGTCGTAGCCCACCTTCACCGCCACGCGCCCTGGATGGCGGCCAGCGGCTTCGCCAAAGCCCGACTCCAGGCCTGCTTCACCTGCGCCCAGTACGGCCAGCTGACCTCCTTCGTGCACCAGCCGATCCACGGCAGCGAGCATCAGGTCCAGTCCCTTCTGGGCCACCAGGCGACTCACCACCACGAACAGCGGCAGATCCCTGCGCTCTTCCAGCCCCATTTCCCGCTGCAGTTCCCTCTTGCAGCGAGCCTTGCCCGAAAGATCCGCCAGGCTGAACGGGTGAGGCAGGTGCGGCGAGGTGGCCGGGTTCCACACCCGGTGATCCACTCCGTTCAGGATGCCCGTGAGGGCCTGGGAGCGATGGCGCAGCAATCCATCGAGCCCCTCGCCGAATGCCGGTTCCTGGATTTCCTTGGCATACGTGGGACTCACCGTGGTGAGGGCATCGGCGACCTGCAGCCCGCCCTTCAGAAAATTCACTCGGCCATAGAATTCGAGGCCATCCATGGCCATCAGCTCGGGAGGCAGATGCAAGGAGGGCAGCACCTCCGGGCCATAGAGGCCTTGATAGGCCAGATTGTGGATGGTCATCACCGTGCGCGGTCGCGAACCGCCCCAAACCTTCAGATACACAGGCGTCAGCGCGGTCTGCCAATCGTGGCAATTCAGGATCTCCGGCTCCCAGCCATCCTCGTCGCCATGGCGCGCGAACCACGCCGCCGCCAGGGAAAAAGCCCCGAAGCGGAGATGGCTGTCGCCCCGATCGTCGTACGGACCGCCAGGGCGGTCGAACAGCGAGGGCGCATCCAGCAGGTAGATGGGCACGCCGCTGGGCGTGAGATCCCGCAGGAAGGTGGCCGGTCCCGTGCCCAGCAGATCCTCCAATCCCGCCACGGCTTTGGCCTGGGGAAAGGCGCGTTTCAGGGCGGGATAGGCCGGCAACAGCACCCGCGCATCCAGCTCGATGGCCCGCAATGCTTCGGGCAGCGCCGCCAACACATCGCCCAAGCCCCCTACCTTGACCCAGGGAAAGATCTCCGCTGCCGTATGAAGGATTCGCATGAAATCACCATAGCAACAAAGTGAAGCCGAAAAAGGTTCACGACGGAGACACGGAAATCACGAAGCAAGACCCGGACGTAGCCACGGAAAAAAGGCCTGAGTTCATTTACCTGCTGCCTACAGTGCCGATCCTCTTTTCACTTCTTCTCTGTGTTCAGCTTTTCCTGGGCAGAACGCCGAATCTCACAACTTGAACCGCACGTTCTGGTCGGTCTTCAAATCGAGGGTTTGAGAGGCGGATTTCCCTTGGATGGAAATGGTGTGGCGGCCAGGGGCGAGGCGGATGGGCGTGCTGCCATCGCTGTCCACGCCGGTGGAGCGGCCATCAATGACCACCACATCGCCCGATGGATGAAAAACAGTGATGGCGACGAGCGCGGGCAGACTCAGTGTGGTGGTCTGACCGGGCTGCACGGTGATGTCTTTGGTTTCGCTGTAGAAGTGGCCCGGACTGCTGAGCTCCAAGCGATGGTGGCCTGGGCTGAGGGCGAGGCGACCGCTGCCCCCCACTTCGCCCATCTCCTTGCCATCCACTCGCACTTTGGCGGTGAACGTGCCCGTGGCCCGCACGAAGCCCTGGGCGTTGGCATCCACGGTCTTGATCTCGCCCGTGGTCAATGCCTCGCGGCGCTCGACCAGGGTGTAGATTTGGGTGCCGGGGGTTTCGCCTTCGCGGTAGTTGGGGCTCAGGCTCAGGCCCTCCTTGGTGAAGGTGATGCGATGGGGTTTGCTCTGATCCCAGGACACTTTCATGGGCGTTTCCCCTTCCAGGGGCGTTTCGTCCATGACCACCTTGGCGCCCGCAGGCGTGGTGGCAAGAATTTCCTCCGAAATGCGGGGACGGAGTTCGATCCGAGGGGCCTGGTTGCTCCCGCTGAAGGCGAAGGTTTCCGGCTCGTAACCCGGCTTTTCAAGGGTCACTTTCTCGCCGACCTTCATGGCCAAAGCCAGCGGTGTGTGCCCCAGGTCGGCTCCGTCCTTGAGAATTTTCGCTCCGACGGGCGTGGTTTCCAGCTTCACCTTCGTGTCAGTGCCTCGCAGGAAGTACCAACCGGCTCCACCCAGCAAGGCCGCCACAGGCAAAGCCCATAACCATTTGAGGCCGCTGGATCCACTGGATGCCTTGACGGGCATGGCCATGGTGGCTTCGGGACCGCGCACGAGGATGGGCGCTCCGCCCACCCCTGAGCGCAGCAGTCCGAGCAGCTCGGAGCGATCTTCCGCGCGGAGGTTGGAGGTCATTTCCATGAGGTCGCGCAGGAAAGCCGCGCAAGACTCGTAGCGAACTTCAGGATTCTTGGCCAGCACCTTGCTGAA
Organism: Bacillota bacterium; assembly: GCA_021287085.1. Classification (GTDB taxonomy): domain Bacteria; phylum Acidobacteriota; class Holophagae; order Holophagales; family Holophagaceae; genus JAYREN01. Next base: position 3,159 of record JAJTBC010000196.1, read on the forward strand.
CACCCGCTCCCATGCGCCCGGCAGCAGCCCGAGCACGGGAGGCTTCACGTCGACGGGCGGCTCGTTGACGATCTTGTAGAGGATCGTGTTGATGGAAGAGCCTGGGAAAGGCAGCGAGCCCGAAAGCATCTCGAACACCAGCACGCCGAAGCTGAAGATATCGGAGCGGAAGGTGGCGCGGCCTTCGCGGATCTGTTCCGGGCTGGCGTAGCTGGGCGTTCCCAGGAAGGTTCCGGTCTGAGTGAGGTTGGCATCTTCCCGCTTGGCGATGCCGAAGTCCATGAGCTTGGGCCGGCCTTCTTCGGTCATCATCACGTTGCCGGGCTTCACGTCCCGATGCACGATGCCGTGGCGATGGGCATGATCCAGGGCTGCAGCGATGCCTGCGGCGATGCGGAGCTTGCCGGGCAGCTCCAAGGCCTGAAGTTCGCCGGATTTGAGCATCGAATCCAGCGCCTTGCCCGCCACGAACTCCATGGCCAGGAAGGGCCCCAGCTCGCTATCGCCCACATCGTAGATGGTGACGATGCCAGGATCGTTCAACACGCCGGAGACTTCGGCCTCCCGCTGGAAGCGGGCCAGGAATTCCGCACGATCCTCCTCGCTGCGGATCGCATCCACCTTCACCACCTTGATGGCGAGCCGTCGTTTGATGCGAGGATCTTCGGCCAAATAAACGCTGCCCATGGCCCCGGAACCCAGCAGTCCCTTAATTTCATAGCGGCCAATGTTTGCGGGAGTCGATGCGGCAGGTGTCGAGGAGGGATTTTCGGAGTCGGTCATGGGGGAATCGCCATTTCGTAAAAAACAAGAATGCTTTTCCAAACAATGCTGGCAGAATAACGGATCGGCCGCTACGCATGCGGCCTTTCATTCATGGAGTTCCATTCCGTCATGGAAATCTTCAAGACCCTCCTTCTCTCGCTCTATTTCGGCATCCTCGTGGTGCTGAGCATCTATGGGGCTCATCGGCTCTACATGCTGTTGCTGTATTTCCGGCACAAAGGCGACGTTCCCCAGCCCAAGGGTGGCCCCGATTTCCGCCCCCACGTCACCGTGCAGTTGGCCATCTTCAATGAAATGAACGTGGTCGAAAGGCTCATGGAATATGTGGTGAAGATGCGCTGGCCCAAGGAAAAGCTGGAAATCCAGATGCTTGACGACTCCACCGACGGAACCGTGGAAGTCTGCAAAGCCCTCTGCGAGAAATACCGTGCTTTGGGCTATGACGTGGTGTACATCCACCGCGACGACCGCACGGGCTTCAAGGCAGGGGCCCTAAACAACGGGCTGAAGACCGCCAAGGGCGAGTTCGTGGCCATGTTCGATGCCGATTTCTTGCCTACCGAAGACTTCCTCGAACAGGCTGTGCCCCATTTCGCCGACGACAAGGTGGCTTTCATCCAGGGTTGCTGGGATCACCTCAATCGCGATTTCAGCATTCTGACCCAGGTGCAGGCCATTCTCCTGGATGGGCATTTCGTGTTCGAACACACGGCCCGCAACCGCTCCAAGGCCTTCTTCAACTTCAGCGGCACTGCGGGCATGTGGCGCATTTCCGCCATCGCTGATGCGGGCGGCTGGGAACACGACACCATCACCGAAGATGCCGATCTCAGCTATCGCGCCCAGCTCAAAGGCTGGAAGGGCGTGTACCTGAAGGATCTGGTGGTGCCTGCGGAACTTCCGGTGGAAGTGAACGCCTTCAAGAGCCAGCAGCATCGCTGGGCCAAGGGCAACGCCCAGGTCATCCGCAAGCTCATGCTGACCATCTGGAAGAGCAAGGCCAGCCTCCACACCAAGCTGGAATGCTGGTTCCATCTCACCGCCAACTGCAACTACATGCTGATGGTCATCCTCGCCATCATCATGGTCCCCTGCATGATCATTCGGGCGGGAACGCCTTGGTACGTGCTGCTGGCCACGGACGGCCCCTTTTTCCTGCTCAACGCCGTGAGCGTGGGCCTCTACTTCGGGCTTTCCCAGCGCGAAGTGAAGAACAACGTGAACTGGACGAAGCGCCTAAAGTACGTGCCCGGCCTCATGAGCCTGGGCATCGGCCTCGGACTGAACCAGGCCAAGGCCGTGCTGGAAGGCTTCTTTACCGACGACATCGAATTCAAGCGCACCCCCAAGCTCGGCGTGGACGAACACGGCAAGGCCACCGCCAGCCGCAAGGCCTACAAGGTGCCCAAGAGCCTCATCACCTTCCTGGAACTGGCCTTCGCGGTGTACTACTTCGTGGCGCTGCTGGCGGCCATCTGGATCCGCAAGTGGGCTTCGGTGCCCTTCCTGTGGCTCTTCTTCAGCGGCTTCGCCTACATCAGCTTCATGTCCCTGGCCGATGTGCAGATCTTCCGGCGCCTCGCCATGGACGAACTGGAAGACCACGAAACCAGCCAGGATCTCGTGCAGTAAATGAAGCCCCGCGCCCGACGCCCCAGCGCCGTGGCGCTTCGCTACCAGCCCGAAGCCCCCTTCCTGGATGCCGCGCCCCGATTGGTGGCCAAAGGCCAGGGATTGCTCGCGGACCGCATCCTGGAACTGGCCAAGGCCCATGATGTGCCCGTGCGCCAGGATGGTGATCTGCTGGCGGTGCTTGAACCCCTGGATGTGGACCGCCTCATTCCTCCAGAGCTGTTCCAGGCCGTGGCGGTGATGCTGGCGGCCCTGTACCGAGCCAACGAAGGTTCGGCCACGCCATGATCGATCTTCATACCCATTCCTGCTTCAGCGATGGCACCGACACGCCCGAAGCCCTGGCGAGCCTGGGCGATGCCATGGGCCTTCGCGCCCTGGCCCTCACGGATCACGAGACCCTGGCGGGCCTGCCACGATTCATGGCCGCGCAATCCTCCGTGAAAACCCTGCTGGTGCCTGGTATCGAACTGGGTTGTCGGTTCGTGGGCCGGGAATTGCACGTGCTGGGCCTTTTCTTCGACCCCGACGACCCCACCCTCCAGACTCGCGTGGAAACCCTGCGGGTGCGCCGCAACGTGCGCAACGAAGCGCTCATCGCACGACTGCAATCGCTGGGCATCCCGTTGCGGCTTGAGGATGTGCAGGCGCTGGCCCCTTCGGAACTGCTTTCCCGCACGCACTTCGCCCGCTGCCTCGTGAACCTGGGGGCGGCAGCCACGCCCAGCGAAGCGTACGACCGGCTCATCGGCGAGGGTGGCGCCGCTTTCGTTCCCTTCGAAGACTTGCACCCTGCCGAGGCCGCCCGGTGGATCCATGAGGCCGGCGGCCTTGCCATCGTGGCCCACCCAGGCCGTTTCGCCGGCGGCAACTTCATCTGGGATGAAGCCATGACGGTGCTGCAGGACATGGGCATGGATGGTCTCGAGGCCTACTACTGCGATTACGGTCCCAGCGAACAGCGCTACTTCCTTGATCTCGCGGCCGCCCTCCGCATGATCCCCAGCGGCGGCAGCGACTATCACGGCGACTACAAGCCCGGTTTGCAGTTGGGCACGGGGCGCGGCTCCCTGCGCATTCCCGACAGCGTGCTGGAAACCATGTTGGAGCACTTGGAACGCAGGATTCCCGCTTGAAAATCAGATTGTAGGAACCTGCCCTTCGATGGTTTGAGCCCTGCGTTCCTCCGCCTTCTTCCAAGGGATTCATGACTGTCGGCGATCTGCACGGTGCCGGTATCATGAACCTGCCACCTGAGGAAGCCATGCCCAAAAAGATCCTGATCGTCGAAGATGACGCCATCAACGTGAAATTCATGAAAGTGGTGCTCACGCGCAAAGGCGGATTCGAGGTGCTGGTGAGCGAGGATGTGGAGGAAATCCGGACCCTGGCAGCCAGCGGTGAGCTTTCGGCCATCCTCATGGACGTGAGCCTGACGCGGTCCATGCACGAAGGCGTCAAGGTGGACGGCCTCACCATTACGCGGTTGCTCAAGGCCGATCCCGCCACCGCCTCCGTACCCGTGATCCTCGCCACGGCCCACACGATGTTCGGGGATCGGGAGCGCTTCATCGCCGAGACCGGCGCCGAGCATTACATTTCCAAACCCATCCACGATCCTGATCACTTTCTCGCGGAGATCCGCAAAGTGGTGCCCGAAGCATGAAGCCCCGCGCGCCGAAGGCTTCCTCTGAACGCCGCGCCGCCTACCGCTTGGTGCTGGAATACGATGGCGGGCGCTTCCAGGGCTGGCAGAAACAGGGAGCGCGCCAATCAGCCCAAGGCGTCAGAACGGTGGCAGGCACTCTGGAGCGTGTGCTGCATCAGGCGGGTCTTCACACCTTGGCCTTGATGGGTTCAGGTCGCACCGATGCAGGGGTTCACGCTCTGGGGCAAGTGGCCCATCTCCACCTAGAACAGTCCCTTCATGCGTCGGAACTGCGGCGCATGTTGGATGAAGGCCTGCCCGGCGATATCGCCGTGGTGTCGCTGGAGTCCTGCAGTCCCGCCTTTCACGCGCGCCACGATGCGCAGAGTCGCACCTATCTGTATCAATTGACGCTGCGCCGCACCGCCTTCGCCAAGCCCTATGCTTGGTGGGTCAAAGGCTCGCTGGATCTGTCCCTGCTGGAAGAAGCCTGGCGCCTGTTCGAAGGGCATCACACCATCGATGCCTTTGCGGATCTGGAACCCGGCGAGGATGGGAGGGTGCATCTCCATCGCTGCAGCATGGTCGCGGACGACGACATGGTGCGGCTTCGCGTGACGGGTTCATTCTTCCTCCGGCGTCAGGTGCGACGCATGGTCGGCGCTGCGGTGCGCTGCGCCCAGGGCAAGGAAAGCCTCGAAACCCTCAAGCTCGATCTCGCGCGCCCCACGACGGACGCCAACTTGTACTGGTCCGACAAAGCCGCTCCTGCGGCAGGCCTTTTCCTGGAATCCGTCCAGTACGGCGGAGAGCAAGGAAAAGCCGCAGGTCGCGGCCCCCGGCGTTGAACGAAAATGGTCGCTTCCCCTTCGTGACTAGAATCAACGGACCTGTCGTTGTGGCAGCTTTCCTGGATCAGTACCATAAGGAGAGGTACGGAAGGGGCTGACCATGACCGTCGAAGAACCGATCAGAAAAGGCAAAGGCACGGTATTCGTGCGTCACGAGATCTGCAAGGGCTGCTCCTATTGCCTGGATTTCTGCCCCACCCATGCCCTGGATTTCAGTCAGGACTTCAACCAAAAGGGCTACCACTACCCCGTGCTGGCGCGGGAAGAAGCCTGCACCGGCTGCGATATGTGCGGGCTGTTCTGCCCGGATTTCGCCATCTATGGCGTCCGCTGGAAAGACCTCGATGCCCAGCGGACGGCCCTTCCCACCGAACCTTGAATCCTGGTCCCAACGGAGGAAACCTTGAGCGCAGATCCCAAGGGCGTGCTGACCGGCACCCATTTTCTCGATGGCGATCACGCCGCCTGCGAAGGAGCCCTGGCCGCAGGGTGCCGTTTCGTGGCGGGCTATCCCATCACACCCAGCACTGAGATTGTTGAACGTTTCGCAGCCCGCATTCCCTTGGTGGGCGGCGTTTTCATCCAGATGGAAGACGAACTGGCGGCCTCCATCGCCATCCAGGGTGCCGTCTGGGGCGGCAAGAAGGTGCTGAACGTCACCAGCGGCCCTGGCCTGAGCCTGATGATGGAGCACTTGGGCTACGCGGCCATGACCGAAACGCCCAGTGTGTGGATCGACGTGCAGCGGGGCGGCCCCTCCACGGGCCTGCCTACCCTGCCCGCCCAGGCCGACATGATGCAGATCAAATGGGGCAGCCACGGCGACTACGAGATCATCGCCCTTTCGCCCAACAGCCCCCAGGAATGCTTCGATCTCACCATCCGGGCCTTCAATCTGGCCGAGGAATACCGCTGTCCCGTGTTCGTGATGATGGATGAAGTGGTGGGCCACATGACCGAGCGGGTGGTCATTCCGCCCGCGGATCAGATCGAGATCACCGAACGGAAATGGACGAAGAAGAAACCCGGCGAATTCCGGCTCTACGGCACCACCGAAACGGATCTGGTGCCGGAGATGGTGAAGGCGGGCGACGGCTACCGCGTGCATGTGACGGGCCTCACCCACGACGATCGCGGCTATCCCTCCATGACGGTGCCCACCCAGGCTCGACTGGTGCCGCGCCTTCTCGACAAGATCCGCACCAACGCCTCGAAGCTGGTGGACGTGCGCATGGACGGTTGCGAAGGGGCCGACGTGATCGTGGTGTCCTTCGGCATCACCTCGCGGGTGGCCAGCGCCGCCATCGACAGCGCCCGCGCCCAAGGCCTGAAGGTGGGTCATCTGCGACTCGTCATCTGCTGGCCTTTCCCGGCCGCGCTCATTCAGCAATTGACCGCCACCGCCAAGGCTTTCGTGGTGCCTGAACTGAACATGGGCCAGATGGTGCAGGAGGTCCGCCAGGCCGTGAATGGCACGGCGAAGGTAGTTTCCGTTCCCCATCCCGGCGGCACCGTGCACGATCCCGGCACCATTCTCGACGCCATTGTGGAGGCCGCGCGATGAGCGAATCCCTGGAACTTCATCTGGCAGGCGAAGAGAGCGCCCTCGACAATCCCGTACTGCCCTATCTGCGGCAGGATCGCATTCCCCACATCTGGTGCCCCGGCTGTGGCATCGGCACCTCCGTGAACTGCTTCTGCCGCGCCCTCACCGACAGCGCCCTGGACCTCGACAAGCTCGCCATCGTGTCGGGCATCGGCTGCACGGGGCGCACCGCGGGCTACCTCAACCTCGATAGCTTCCACACTACCCACGGTCGCGCCATTCCCTTCGCCACGGGCCTCAAGCTGGCCAATCCCGAACTGAACGTGGTGGTGTATTCCGGCGACGGCGATCTCTTCGCCATCGGGGGCAATCACTTCTTCCACGCGGCCAGGCGCAACATGGACCTGCTGGTGATCTGCGTGAACAACTTCACCTACGGCATGACCGGCGGCCAGGTGGCCCCCACCACGCCCGTGGGCCCCACCCAAACCACGATGCCCTTGGGCAATTTCGAGAACCCCTTCAATCTGCCCTTCATCGCCGACGCCTGCGGCGCCACCTATGTGGCCCGATGGACGGTCTATCACGTGCGGCAGCTCGCCAAGGCCATGAAGGAAGGGCTGCTCAAGAAGGGCTTCCGCTTCATCGAAGTGATGGCTCCCTGCCCTACCCTCTACTCCCGGCGCAATCGGCTGGGCGATGGCGTGGATCAGGTGAAGTACTACAAAGAGAACAGCGTCATCAAGAACGGCATCGACACCAAGGACATCGGTCTGGGCTACCAGGGCGAGATCGTGGTGGGCAAGTTCGTGGACCGCGAGCGCCCCACGTGGCTAGAAGCCATGGATGACCATTTCAGCGCCGTGCTGGGGGATCGCTACACGCCCTACGGCCCGATGCGGGAAGGAGAGTGACATGGCCAAGACCGAAATCCGCGTCGGCGGCCTGGGCGGCCAGGGCGTGATCCTCAACGCCTCCATTCTCGGCAAGGCCGCCAGCATCTTCGAAGGCAAGCACGCCACCTTGATCCAGGCCTTCGGCCCAGAAGCCCGCGGCAGCGCGTGCAGCGCCCAAGTAACCATCTCCGACGAGGCCATTGGCTATCCGTACGTGAAGCATCCCGATGTGCTGGTGCTCATGTCCCAGGACGCCTACCGCCAGTTCGCGCCCACCCTCAAGCCCGGCGGGCTGCTGCTCTACGAAGAAGAGCTGGTGGCCCTCGACAACCAACTTCCGAAAGACGCGAGAGCCCTGGGCATTCCTGCCACCCGCTTCGCCGAAGAACTGGGCCGCCGCCTCGTGCTGAACATTCTCATGGTGGGCTTCTTCACCGGCGTCACCGATGTGGTGTCGTACGAAGCCGTGGAAAAGGCCGTGAAGGACTCCGTGCCCAAGGGTACGGAAGACCTCAACCTCCGCGCCCTGAAACGCGGCTACGACTATGGCCGCGAGCAGGTCCAGTCCGCAGCGTCGAAACCTGCCGCCTCGAAAAAGAAATAGGAGCGATCATGGCCCCCGATGGTTTCCCTCAAACGTTGAACACCGCCGATGGCATCACCGTTCGCTTTGCCGTATTGAAACCCGAGGAAGGCAAGGCCCTTCACGCCTTCTAC
>JAJTBC010000216.1 GCA_021287085.1 Bacillota bacterium
GCATCGTGGGTGATCGGCGCTACGCGGCCATCGCGCTGGTGGGTTTGCCGAACTCCGGCAAATCCACGCTGCTCAACGCCTTGGTGGGCGAAAAACTGGCGGCGGTGAGCCAGACGCCGCAGACCACCCGGGGCAAGATCCTGGGCGTCGTTCATCGCGGCGATGCCCAATTCGCGTTCTTCGATACGCCCGGCGTGCATCAGGCCGAGCACGTGCTGAATCAGCGCATGCTGCATCACATCGATCTGGCCCTGGACGAAGCTGACCTGATCCTGTGGGTGGTGGATGCCGACGGCTTCCTGGGGCCTGGCGAGCGGGAACTGGCCCAGCGTCTCAAGAAAGCTCGGCAGCCTGTGTACCTGGTCTTGAACAAGCTGGATCTGCTCTCGCGCTCGCGGCTGCTCTCCAAGATCGTCGAGTACAAGGATCTGATGGCCTTCAAGGAAATCATTCCCGTGGGCGCCAAGCTGGGCCAGAATCTCGACCCGCTGTGGGCCCTGCTGGAGCGGGATGCTCCCAAGGGCGCCTGGGCCTTCGATGAAGACACCTTCACCGACCAGACCGAACGGGCCATGGCCTCGGAGTTCATTCGCGAAAAGGTGCTCCGCAAGACCCGGGAAGAAGTGCCCCACGGCGTGGCGGTGCTGATCCGTCGCTGGATCGAAGCGGGCCACGAGCACTTTCCCGGCGATCTCGATCCCAAAGGCGTCTATCTCGAAGTGGAGATCCTGGTGGACCGGGATAACCATCGGCGGATTCTGCTGGGGTCCGGTGGCGCCATGATCCGCGATATTCGTCAGAGCGCCCAGCGCGAACTGAAGAAACTGTTGCAGCGCCCCGTGAGACTCGATCTCCACGTCAAGGTGGAGCAGGGGTGGCGGGATCGGCCCGATAAGCTCGACCAGATGAATCTTTAACTATTCATGAATGTTTAAAGCAACTGTGGCATTGCCCGTATTTAGTTGTTGGTTGAAAAGCGTTATGCCCGGCCTGGGGAGGCCTTCCGATTCCGTTACAAAATGTTCTCTTGGCCCCTTCGGCGGGTGATGCCAATCTAGGGCATCCCGATTTTCGAACGATGCCTTTACGGGTCTCGAAGTTCCTGTTTTCTAAGGTCTGTCACCCATTCCCCCTATATCTGCCCCGCTTGGGCTTGAGGAGAAGCTAATGAGTTTGACGAAATGGAGTGCGTTCGCTCTATCCGCCCTGACCTGCGCCATGGTGGCCCAGGCCCAGACCAGCACCACGTCCGGCGCCGTGCGCGGCACGGTGAAATCCAAGCAGGGTGGGGTCGTGGCTGCGGCTCAGGTGACGCTCCGCAATCGTGAAACGGGATTGGTGCGCACCGCCCAGACTGATCAAAACGGCGTGTTCAGCTTCACCTTCATGCCCGTGGGCGATTACGAGATCACGGTTACGGCGCCTGGGCTTCGCACCGTGAAGGATGGCAAGGTTCGCGTGAGCCTGGGCCAGACCACCACGTTGGGCTTCAGCATGGATCGGGCCGAGGCCTCTGCGGTGGTGGAAGTGGCGGCGGTGGCCGAGGGCATCGACACGGCCCAGGTCAACTCCCAGACCTCCATCTCCTCGGAACTGGTGGAATCCATTCCCGTCAACGGTCGTAACTTCACGGATCTGGTGCTGCTCACTCCCGGCGCTGCGCCCAACGCGGAAGGCTATCGGCAGACGGTGGAAGGCGCGCGAGGCATCCAGAACAACCTGCAGATCGACGGCGCCAGCTTCAACTCCAAGTTCAACGGCGAACAGCGGGGAGGCACCCGCATTCCTTTCGCCTTCGGTCAGGACACCATCAAGGAACTGCAGGTGGTGACCAACAGCTTCGATGCCCAGTACGGCGATTCGGCGGGCGCGGTCATCAATGCCGTGACCAAGACCGGCACCAACGATTTCTCTGGCACGGCCATGATCCAGCTCCGTCCCAACTGGGGGGTGGCCATGGCCAAGCCGGTGCCCTTCTCGGGAGCCAACAACTCCGAAGCCGTGCGTCGGCGCGACTTCAACATGATGCAGGGCAACTTCACCATGGGCGGCCCCATCATCAAGGACAAGCTCTTCTTCTTCGTGGGCGTCGAGGGCATGCGCTGGAAGCAGGACAACCTGCCGGGTCTCGTGGCCGGGGTGAACGGCAACAGCCAGGCCTACATGGATGCCTTCTATGGCCCCACGGGCATGGGTTCCCTCATCAAGACCACCGATGACGGTCGTACCATCACCAACGAACTGGGCACCACCTGGACCAACGACATCAAGAACTACGCGGCTTTCGCGCGGGTGGACTGGATGATCAACGCCGATCATCGCGCCGCCTTCCGCGTGAACGTGCAGGACTACACCGCCGACAACAACACCTGGAGCCAGACGCGGCGCACGGATCAGGCTTTTTCCCATAACGCCTACCACAACTTCTCCAGCCTTTCCTGGGTGGCGGAATTGACCTCCAGTTTCACGCCCAACCTGGTGAATGAAGCGCGCCTCCAGATCTCCTCGGAGCGCCGTCCCTCCAAGCCCAATTCCACCACGTCGCCGGAAATCTCCCTGCCGGGCTTCGCCGTGGGCCGCTACTACATCGAGCCCCGTGGCACCGATGAAATCACCAATCAGCTTCAGGACACGCTGACCTGGATGCAGGGGGACTGGATCCTCAAGGGCGGCGTGGACCTCCAGAAGATCTCGTACAACAACCTCTTCTATCCCAACAAGTACGGCGGCTGGTCCTTCGCCAGCTACTACCAGGCCAACAACTGGTTCAACGGTGTGGCTGGTACCGGTGGCAACTATCCCAGCAACCCCGGCAGCAACTCCGGCGGCATCTATTACTATGCGGGTTACTCGCCTTTGAATGGCTACGCCAAGTTCGACGAGAATTACTTCGCGGGCTTCCTCAATGCCCAGTACGCCGGGCTGCTCGACAAGCGTCTCGTGTTGAGCCTTGGATTCCGCTACACCTCGGAACAGTGGAGCGACAATCCAAATCCCAATGCGCGCCTCGCCGGTCTGGATCGCATGCCCGACAATTCCGCTCTGGATCCCCGCTTCGGGTTCTCCTTCGATGTGTTCGGCGATGCGCGCACGGTGGTGCGCGGCGGCTACGGGCACTTCAGTGTGAGCAATCCTGCCCAGACCGCCTCGGGCGGCCTCATGAACAACGGCCTCAACATGCTGTCGTTCCGTCTGGACAGCAGCCAGACCGGCCAGACCGCTTACTTCGCGCCTGGCACGGGCATGCTGAGCGCGGCCCAGCGCATTTCCAACGGACGCATCACCTCCATTGATCCGGCCACCTTCGCCACCATGGCTCCGGCCTACTCGCTCAATCTGACGGTGATCGATCCTGAGGCCAAGATGGCGAAAGCCAAATCCATCTCCCTGGGCGTGGAGCAGGAAGTGGGCGATGGCCTGCAGGTAGGCGCTTCGGTGAAGTACAAGAAGTTCACCAACCTCCAGTACTTCATGGACATCAACTTGTGGCAGATCAATGCCGATGGCACGGGCAATCTCCAGGGCTTCTACAAGGACGGTTATCCCACCACCCTGAACAGCTTCACCACCAACAACACGGGGCCTCGCGCCAACCTGCCCACGGCTCGTCCGGGCAAGGCCATCGTGCGCGGGCGTCAGTTGGATCTGACGGGTTACGGTGCGGTGGGGCTCTCCCGCTACGACGGCGAGGGGAACTACAAGGCGTTCATTCTCGAAGCCAAGCGCATGTCCCGCACTGGCTGGGGTTTCACCAGCAGCCTCACCGTTTCCAGGGCCGAGGACAACAACTCCAACGAGCGCGCCACGGCCCAGGCCACCGTGGGAAACACCTACAATCCGGCGGACCCTCTGGGCTGCTGGTCCCTCAGCGACAATGACCGCTCCGTGCGCGGCGTGTTCGCCTGGTATTCGCCGAAGTACTTCGGTGGCCTCAAATGGTCTGGCGTGTTCACCTACGCCACCGGCAATCCCTGGACGGCCGCCTTCTCCAACGACATCAACTTCGACGGCGTCCGGAATGATCCGGCCTTCGGCGAGCGCAACACCTTCCGTCAGCCTGAAATGAAGACCTGCGATATGCGCTTGTCCTACGATCTGCGCATGACCCGGAAGCTGGGCCTCGAACTGGCGCTGGACGTGTACAACGTCTTCAACTGGGCCAACCAGCGCACCTCCAAGTACAACTTCGCCCAGGGTCCCACCTCTGCGATGAACGCCGACTTCGCCCAGATCGATGGCTTCGATTTCAAGACCCGCGAAATGGCGTTCACCATCCGCTTCCGCTACTAAATCCCTCATCCATCCACGAATCGAGATCCAAAGGAGATACGCATGTTTCGCAATCGATGGAGCATCCTTGCTCTTACCGCTCTAGCCTGCGTCACGGTGGCCCAGGCTCAGCAGAGCCAGACGTCGGGTTCCGTGAGAGGGCAGGTATTCGCCAAGAACCGTACGCGCCTGGCTGGGGCGAAGGTGGTGGTGAGGAATCTGGAAACGGGGTTCAGCCGTACGGTGGTGACGGGCCAGGACGGCACGTACAGCGCGCCGCTGCTGCCCGTGGGGCCTTACGAAATCGTCGTGAGCGCGCCTGGAATGAAGACCTTCAAGGATACGACCCTGCGCGTGGGCCTCGGCAGCGCCACGGTCCTGAACTTCGTCATGGATGCCGCATCGGTGGACGCCGTGGTGGAAGTGGTGGATAGCAAGCAGATGCTGGACGTGGCCCAGGTGAACACCACCATGGCCGTGGATCAGAAGATGGTGGAAGCCATCCCCTTGGTGAGTCGCAATTTCCAGGATCTGGCACGCATGACGCCCGGCGTCATGGGTGGGGCGGGCAATCCTCCGCGTCTGATCGTGGAAGGTGGACGCCAGATCTTCAACGCCGTGCAGATCGACGGCGCCAACAACAACTCCATGTTCTTCGGTGAGCAGCGGGGCGGTGCCTTCATTCCCTTCACCTTCGGCGCCGATACCGTGAAGGAACTGCAGGTGATCACCAACGGCTACGACGCCCAGTACGGTCAGGCGGGCGCCACCATCAATGCCGTGACCAAGAATGGTTCCAACGAATTCACGGGCAGCATGTTGGCCGAACTTCGCGATTCCAATTGGACGGAGCGAGCGGTTCGCGTGCCCTATGATCCCAAGGGCAACATCAACAACCCGAAGGTGCTTTCTCGAAACAACGATTCGTACAACCTCAACTTCAACCTGGGCGGTCCCTTGGTGAAGGACAAGCTGTTCTTCTTTGTGGGGGTGGAAACCTTCAAGAAGGACCGCACGGCCAATCCCATCTTGGCGTCCCTGGGCGCCACGGGCTCGGGTAACACCCAGACGGATTACAATGCCTTCCTGGCCAGCCGCCTCGGCCAAGTGGTGGCCCATCGGGGAGGGCTTTCCATCGCCCAGGAATACGGCAACCCGTACCTGGGAATTCCCTCCAATTCCTACAAAGTCGATGCCACCAACACGGTGTACTTCGCTCGTTTGGACTGGGCTCCCAATGCCAACCACCGTTTCGTGTTGCGCTCCAACTACACGGTGATGGATGACACGCTGCTGAACACCAGCCAGAACCTGAACAACGGCGAGAGCAACATCATCTCCGACAAGATCAGCGCCATTTCCTGGGTGCTGGAATCCAACAACATCTGGAATCCGAATCTGTTCAGCGAAACTCGTTTGCAGCTCTCCCGCGAGGCGCGTCCCATGCGGGCCAATTCCGTAGTGGGAACGCCCTCCATCCAGGTGGGCGGTTCCATGACCGTGGGCACCAAGACCTCCACGCCTCGGGAAAGCAACGAACTGATTACCCAGCTTTTCCATCAGACCACGTACACCACTGGGGATTGGACCTTCAAGGGCGGTTTCGAGTATCTGAAGGCCGACGAGGACAATCAGTTCTTCCAGAACAACAGCGGCAATTTTGCCTTCACCACCTACGCCGCTGCGGCCGCTTGGTCCGCGGGTGCCCTGAATGCTTCCACCCCCGGCAATATCACCTATAGCGGCGCCATCAGCCCCTATCTGGGCCGGGTGGAAATGTGGACGCGCATCGCCTCAGTGTTCGCCCAGGGCTCGTACAATGGCCTGCTGAACAAGCGCTTGAACCTGCATCTGGGCCTGCGCTACACCAAGCAGGACTTCTCCGACAACCCTGCCCCCAACCCCAACTTCAAGGGGCTGGATCAGGGCATGGGCGGCAACGCCTTGGATCCCCGCTTGGCCTTCAGCTACGACTTGGATGGCAAGGGCACCACGGTGCTGCGCGGCGGCCACGGCTGGTTCACCTCGCCCACGCCCCTGCTTCTGCACTCCAACACCATGACGGGCAACGCTCAGATCATCACCAACTACTCCTTTGCTCTGGGCACGGGCACGGGTCGGACTCCGGCTACCCTGGGAGCCTTCAACACCGGAAGCCTGGGGGCCGCGTCCATGATCAACGGCACCTCCATGACCAAGGTGTCCGACGCCAACCTCGTGGCGCTTTCGGCCATCTTCCCCGGTGGTTCCAGCACCACCTCCCTGTGGGATCCCAATAACAAGCTGAGTCGTTCCAAGAAGACCACTTTGGGCTTGGAGCGGGATATGGGCAACCAGCTCATCCTGGGCGTGAAGGCCACCCACATCAAGTATGAAAACCTGCAATACTTCGAGAACATCAACCTCAACCAGGGCAACATGGGAGTCGGGCTGGCGGTGCCTTACAACGACGGCTACGCTTCCGCCAGCAACGTGTGGAGTCGGGTCAATCGCCCTGGCACTGCCACCATTCGGGGCCGTTTCGTGGATTTCCGAGGCACCGCCGCAGGCAACCCTGGTTCCGGGTTCAGCGATGTGTTCCTGGTGAAGGGCGATGGTTATGGCCGTTACCTGGGCCTGAGCTTCACCATGGACAAGAAGTTCTCCGAACGGGCGGGCATCACCGCCAACGTGACCTTCTCCAAGTCCAACGACACGGGCTCCTTCGAGCGCGGCACGTACACCTCGGGCTACAGCGCCAGCGTGTCCAGCCCCTTCGGTGAAATCGGCGCCTCCCAGTTGCCGAATCCCCAGGATCCCGCTTCCAACTATGGGCTCAGCAATAATGATCGTCTGATGGTGGCCAACGCGGTGGCCTACTTCCCCCTCATGCTGGGGGTGCAGGCCAGCGTGCGCTACCTCTATCAGACGGGCCTGCCCTACACCGCCTATGACGGTCGTGACCTCAACGGCGACGGCGTGGCCAACGAGTTCGCCATGGGCGGTCGCAACACCCTGCGTCAGCCCAACCAGCAGCAGTTGGATCTCCGTTTGAGCCGCAGCTTCCGCCTTTACAGGAAGCTCCAACTGGAAGCCATCGTGGACATCTACAACCTCTTCAACACCGAGAACCAGCTCGTCTCCACCAACAACCAGTTCGCCACCTACGGACCGGCCTACAACTTCGGCACCGCAGGTGTCGCCAATTCTGGCTTTGGCAAGGTCGATACTCCCGACTTCAACACCCGCGAAGTGCAGGTGGGGCTGCGCCTGAAGTTCTGATCTGTTGCATCACGAAAAGCTCCTCGCTTTCGGGCGAGGAGCTTTTTGTGTCAGGACAACAGCGGGAAATAGAGCGAAATGGTGGTGCCTTTCTCGGTTTCACTTGAGGTCGTGATACCGCCCCCGTGGGCAACCATGAGGCCGTAAACTTCGGCCAGCCCCAGTCCTGGAGCGGTCTGGACGGGGCGACCCGTGAAGAAGGGGTCGAAAATGAACGGTAGGGACTCTGCCGGGATTCCGGTGCCCGTATCGATGATCTGGATTCGAACGTAGGTTCCAGGTTTCACCGGCAATGGAGCATTCTCGATTTCGTGCTTCACCGAACAGGTTCCCAGTCGCAACGTGAGCTGGCCCCCTGCGGTCATGGCCTTGGTCGCGTTCGTGGTCAATTCCCGTAGCGAGGATTCGATGCGTTTGGCATCGCCCCGTATGGGCAATGGGTCCGAAGGGATTTCCACACGCAGGGTGATGTGATCGGGCAGCTCTGACCTCAGGCGGCTTTGGAACGCCTGCGCCAGCTTGGCGAGATCCGTGATGGTGGGAATGAGTATTTGCCCGCCGCTGTAGGAGAGCAACTGATGGGTAAGGCGTGCTGCCCTTTCGGCGGCGGCCATGATTTGCTGGAAATCCTTTCGGATCTCCGGTTGAGTGGTGTGGAAGGTGGCTCCGATTTCAGCGTAGCCCAGGACCGTCGTAAGCAGGTTGTTGTACCAGTGGGCCATGCCGCCCGCCAGGCGGCGAATCGCTTCAATTCTTGCCTGCTGGATGGACGTTTCGAGTTGAATCTCTTCCCTTAGCAAACGAGCGTTTTCGTGAAGCGTCAGAAAGAGTCTTACGAGCAGCAGCGCGATCTGAGCGATGACAACCCAGGCCAGGAAAGGTTTCGGTGGCCCTTGGGAGTAGGAGGCCCGGAGAAGCAGAAAAGCTACTCCCAGAATGGCCAGGGGCGGGATTGGATTGAATGCCGTTATCCAGGTGGGGCCGAGGTGAGATCCTTCGGGAGTGATGGGATCACGGCGGAATGAATATCCGGCCCAGAGCATCGCCATGGAAGCAAAGGTGGCAGCCACGATATTGAAAGGCGATACTCCTTCCGGCCACCCGATCATCGTAAGCTGGGCAGCTATGGCCATGGCAAGATTCAGCAGAAGGCCGAGTACCAGTAGGCTCAAAGCGCGTTTGCTGGCACGATCCGCCCCGCGCAGGATCAGGATATTGACAGCCATCAGCATGAGGCTTTGGATCGAAACGTAGATAAGGATGGTGCTGCGCGCCTCATTGGCGCCGGTGGAATGCCAGATGGGTAGGGTCACCATGATGCCGAGGATCGCCGTCATTCCTAAAACTGAAATGACCATATCCACCAGGAACATCGGGAATTTGACGGTTTTGGATCGTGCCGGGGGAATCCAAAGCACCCCGATCAAGCAAAGTGCGAAGGAAAGCATCACCAAACTACTGCCGATGCCTTCGTAGATAGCCGTTGGTGTGCCTCCCAACAACGGGTAGAGCTGTACGGATCCCGATAGGGCGGTCGTGAGAAACGCGCTTCCGAAAAACCTCAATGCGGTCTGAAGTCGCGCTCCCAGCTCCTTTCGGGCGGCGGCCCAAAGGAAGACAAGGCCGAGAACCAAGCCCATGGATCCTTGAATGACAATGGTCGCTATGGGGTGACCGCTCAAGCGGAATCGTTGAGGCAGGAATTCCGTAAGACCCGTCAATAGCATGACGACACAAGCCAATCTCACCCAGGTTCCTGGCCGATCCGTGAAGAATGCCTTGAGTTTTCGAATTCCAATGCCTTCCATGGAGGGCCTCGCAACGATGAACAGACGTGACCTTTCTGAAACGGTCAATCAGACACTGCGCCAACGCGGGCTTCTGGTACCTGCTTCCGATGAAGCCGATGACGAACCTTTTTGCGGGAAGGATTGAACCCGTCTGCGAAAGGGGAACAAGGCCTGTGGGCGACCAGGGGTTGAGCTATCGGCTGTACCTTCTCAGCATCCGCATGTTTCGGCGATACGCGGCGCCACGGGTGAAATTGATGGCCACGGGCTTGGGAAAGCGGGTGATGGAGCTGCTGAGCGTGATGAAGGTGCGCACGGTGGTAGCGGCGGCACGGCCCTGGCGGGAAGCGTTGTCGTAATAGACCATCAAGGCGCTGCGCATGAGGGATTTCGGCAGGTTGAAGAGGCCGTAGGCCTCCAGCACATCGTGGTTGATGCGGCGGGTGCCGTCCTGTTCGGTGACGATGAGATCTTCGGGGCGGATTTCCTGGGGCATGGGCGCTCCTGATGCTTGCTTATCGGCTGCGGGGCGGCGGAGATGAAGATTCATTGTACGTGGTCAGAGCCTGGCATCCAACGCAGGCTTTGCCTGAGTTGGATGCGGGGGCCAGGGGGGACGCAGAGGCCACACCTG
>JAJTBC010000233.1 GCA_021287085.1 Bacillota bacterium
CCATCGCCACGCGCCTGCGCCCCGAGCTGGAAAATCTCGCCAAGCCTCGCCAGGCGCGCATGAAGATCGTGGAAATTCCTCCCGGCCCGCCCGTCATGGACACCATGGTGGCGGAGATCTACGGCCCCACGGAAGCCGAGCGCCAGCGGCTGGCCCGCGACGTGCGGAAGGCCTTCGAAGGCATCGACGGCCTGGTGGATGTGGATTCCACGCTCAATGACACCAACCCCAAGACCAGCCTGGTGCTGGATCGGGAAAAGGCCGCCCTCCACGGCGTTGCGCCTGCTCACGTGATCCAGACCCTCTATCTGGCGGGCCAGGGCCACGATCTGGGCGCCTTCCACGTGGAGCAAGGCAGCACCCAGGTGCCCGTGCGCATTCAGCTCAGCCCCGGCCAGCGCCAGCATCTGAGTCAGCTGCTGCAGCTGGAAGTGCCGGGCGCCCGAGGCCGCGTGAGCGTAGGCGAACTGGTGCGGATCGAAGAGGGACGAGCCTCCGCCACGATCTTCCACAAGAACCTCAAGCCGCTCGAATACGTGTTCTCGGATCTGGCGGGCACCATCGAAAGCCCCGTGTACGCCCTGGCGGCGCTGAACAAGCGCATCGACGCCATCCCCGGCACCCAGGGCCAGGTGGTGCCTCGCCTGGGCCTCACCCATCCCGACCACACCGAGAACCTGAGCCTGAAATGGGATGGCGAATGGCACATCACCCTGGAGGTCTTCCGGGATCTGGGCCTGGCCTTCGCGGTCGTGCTGCTGCTCATCTACGTGCTCGTGGTGGGCTGGTTCGAGAGCTTCATCATTCCGCTCGTGATCCTCGTGCCCATTCCCCTTTCGCTCATCGGCATCCTGCCCGCCCATGGCATGATGGGCGCCTTCTTCACCGCCACCAGCATGATCGGCTTCATCGCCGGCGCGGGCATCATCGTGCGCAACAGCATCATCCTGGTGGATTTCATCGAACTGAAGCTGAAGGAAGGCATGGCCCTCGAAAGCGCCGTGGAAGAAGCAGGCGTGGTGCGTTTCCGCCCCATGCTGCTCACCGCCGCCGCGGTGCTGGTGGGCTCGGCGGTCATGCTGGCCGATCCCATCTTCCAGGGCCTCGCCATCAGCCTCATGGCCGGTGAAGTGGCCGCCACCTTGCTTTCCCGTCTCGCAGTGCCCGTGCTTTACTGCCTCGTCGCCCGTCGCGGGCGGGCGGCGGAACTTCAACGCACCACTTCCTTGAAGGAGCTCCCATGACCACCGAACGCATCGTCCGTTCCGCCGCCGGAACCATGATCCTGCTGAGCCTGGCGCTCACCTACTACCACAGCCACAAGTGGGTCTGGCTGACCCTCTTCGTGGGCCTGAACCTCTTCCAGAGCGGCTTCACCAACTGGTGCCTGCTCGACAAGATTCTGGGCAAGGCCGGCGTGAAATCCGGAGGCGGTTGCTGCGGGTCCAACTCGTGACGCTGGAACTGGTCAAACGAATCGCCCTGGGCCTCGCCATTGGCGGAGGCCTGGGGGCGGTGTACCAAAAGCTCGTCGGGTGCCGCACGGGCGCTTGCCCTCTGCTCGCCACGCCCATTCGCGCCATACTGTATGGGGCGGCCCTGGGCCTCGTGTGGGCCCTGACGGGTCGTCGTTCGTAGGAAAGGAAGGTCATGGACGCATTGGTCACGTGGAAGGGCAAGATGTCCTTCGAAGGCATGCAGGATGGGCACACCATCGCCATGGATGTTCCGGGAGATGGCCGGACCACCCTGGGGCCCAAGCCCAAGACCCTCGTCCTGACGGCCCTGGGCGGCTGCACGGCCGTGGACGTGGTGAGCATCCTCGAGAAGATGCGCGTACCTCTGTCGGGGCTCGATGTGCATGCGGAGGCGGAGCTTTCGGGTGAGCATCCCAAGGTCTTCACCTCCATTCATCTGACATACAGCTTCAAAGGCACCGACCTGCCTCTGGACAAGCTCCAGCGCGCCGTGTCGCTGAGCCTCGACAGCTATTGCGGTGTCAGCGCGATGCTGGCCAAGGGTTGCCCCATCACCCATGAGATCGTGGTGGAAGCGCCATGAGCCTGGGCCGCATTTTTGTCGTACTGATCATCGCGTTCGTGGCTCTGTTCATGCTGCGGCGCATTCTCTTGTTCCTGCGGGGAGGCCTAAGCGTGGAAACCATGACGGATCTGAAAACCAAGGGCGCGATCATCATCGATGTGCGCACACCCGGCGAATTCGCCAATGGCCACTCCCCTGAAAGCCGCAACATCCCCTTGGATGAGCTGGGCAGCCATCTCGACAAACTGGATCGCTCCAAACCCCTCGTGCTCTGCTGCACCACGGGAGCCCGCAGCGGCTGGGCCCAACGCTACCTCAAGCAGATGGGTTTCCAGGAGGTCTACAATGCGGGGCCTTGGCAGAAAACCCTCTAGGCTGCTGCTTCCCCTTCTGGGGCTGGCGTTGGGGGCACAGGACGTCCAGGAGATCGGTCCCTTTCCGACCCGCGACATGTTCCCCCTGGCCATGCCTTCCATGGTCTACCAGCCGGTCGATCCGACTCCCGTGGGCCAGGGGCGCTGGAGCGTATCGCTGCACCATGTGCGCGGCAACACCTTCGAGTTTTCCGACATTCTGAAGACCCAGGCGCCGCGCGATTCCGAAGGGCGCATCGCCATCACCAAGGACTTTGTGCTGGCCCATGCTTCCGAGTACGCGTCCATTCCTCTGATCTTCTACTTCGACGAAGAGATCGCCCGGCTCACGCTCCGGGCCAGGTATGGCTTAGGGCCCCGCACCGAGGTCTGGATGGAAATTCCCTTCCAGACGCACAGCGGCGGCATCTTCGACAGCCTGATCGAAGGCTTTCACAAGCTGGGCTTCGAGCAGGCGGGGCGCGACCGCGTGGCGAAAAACCAGCTGGTGCTGGTGGTCATGGCCAACGGCAAGCTGCTGTTCTACAACGACGAGTCCATCCGAGGCAAAACCCAGGACCCGGTGCTGGGCCTGTCGCACCAGATCGCCGCCAACGACCGCTGGCGGCTCTCGCTCTATGCGGCCGTCAAGCCGCCCATGACGGACACCTACTCGGTCTATCGCTCCGGCTGGGACCAAAGCTACGGTTTCAGCGCCCGCTGGCAGCCGCTCCGCAACCATGTGTTCTACGGCGGCGGTGCGCTGATCATGAGGCCCCACGGCAACGCGGAGTACACCTCCATGACCCTGGGTGGCCCCCGCAACACCCTCGGCGCCCACGTGGCCTGGGAATACCGCCGGAACCCGCGCTGGCGGCCCTTTTTCCAGCTCTACTACCAGACCGGATTCCTGCGCCCCCAGGTGTACCAGAAGCTGGATCGCCCCAGCCTCCAGCACGACCTAGGCCTCCACTGGAATCCGCGCCGCAACTGGGTGCTGAGCTTCCACTACATGAACAACATCACCCACAACGAGAACACCGCCGACATGGCCATGGGCCTGCGGCTGGAACGGCGGTTCTGAAGGCTATCGCTTCGCCTTCACGCGAATGGCCGGTTTTGCTGTGGGGCAGCCGTACTCGCACAGTCCACAGCCGGTGCAGACCTCCTCGTCCACTACAGGGTGGGCCGGGCCGCCCTCAGGATCGTCCACCATGCGAATGGCCTCGCCGGGGTAGGGACAACGATCCACGCAGGTTCGGCAAGCTTCCGCCGGATCCTCTTCGCTGGGCCAGGTAAGACAAAGACCGGGATCCACCGCCGCGAACCCCAGGCGTACGGCGGCGGGACCTTCCACCTCCACGCCCTTGATGGTGCGCCGGGGCCACACCAGCGCGCCTTCAGGGCAGGCGGGGATGCAGGGCAATTCCGTGCAGAGGTAGCAGGGCATGAGCCGGGGTTCCAGGTAGGGCGTTCCCACGGCGAAGCGGGCGCTGCCCGTGGCCCTCTGCAAGGTGTCCTGGGGGCAAGCCCGGATGCACTTGTCGCAGCGGGTGCAGGCCGTGAGGAATTCGAATTCCTCCAGCGCCCCCGGAGGCCGCAGCAGGCCTGGATCGGACCCCAGCACCATGTCTTCCATCCGCTGGGCCACGAAGCCCGCGAAGAGCGTGCCCAGGGACTTGAAGAACTCCCCGCGACCCTGGGGCTCGTCGAGCTTGCCGGCCATGGATCAAAGCTCCAGCAGGCGCAGCACGGGCCGCAGCACGCCCCAGAGGATAGGATCGAAGCCCAGGGTGAGGATCGCCCGCTGGCCCTGGGCATCGGGAGCGACATGCGCGAGCAGCTCGGCGCTCACGGCTACATCGCGGCTGGTGGGCGGCTGTTCCATCCACTTGACGCCCTGGGGCGCGGGCAGGCTCTCCAGGGCGCGCCCCTCTTCCGCCTTCAGATGCAGGATGAGCAGATCGCCGTGGAAAACCGGCACCCGAACTTCCATCAGCGACCCTCGGGCCGCCACGGGCACCACCTCGAAGGCGGCGCGATAGCCCAGGGGTTCCACCTCAGGCTCATCGCCCTTGAGCAGCGCCAAGGTCTGCGTCATGAGGCCATCGATGCCACGGTCGCCCATCCAGGCCACGGAACGCAGGTGGGTGCCTGCCAATTCGCCAATGCCCTTCATCAGAGAAGGGAGCAACGCCAGCACCTGCTCCAGGGCAGGACGGCCCCGCAGCACGCGGTGGTCCGTGGGCCACGACCCGGTGAGCGGCATGGGCTCCAGCTTGGCGTCGGTTTCATGGGTTTCGCGGAGATCCAGGATGCGCCCCTGGAAGGCCTCCAGCAGTCCCGGCGCCTCGAGATCCGCCGCCAGGATCACCAGGTCCAGACCCTCCAGCAGCGCGGGTTCCGGGGCAAAGACCACCAGATCCCCCTCTTCCTGCTCTGGGCTGAGGGCCCCCGTGGACAAGGGCAGCACCGAGGCTTCCCGATCCTCCAGGGCCTTCACCAATTCCCGTCCCAGCAAGGTCTGAGCGCCCACCACCGCAAGTTTCAGCATGATCCTGTCCCTTCTGAAGCGAGCCTGCTTGCGCGGGCTTGCTCCAGAGTACTACGCAAAGGGAGCTTCAGATTTTCGGCGCCTCCATGCCCATAGCCGTCCAGCCTTCCTGGGTAGGGCCATAGATATCAGGCACCACGAGACCCGCCTGGCGCATCAGCACCGTCATCTGGCCGCGATGATGGGCCTGATGATGCACGAGGGCCGTCAGGGTGTAGCCGCGCTTCCAGGTCATGCCGTACATGTCGTCTTCCTGCAACAGCGTGGCGTCGGTCCACGAAGCCAGTTGCTTCATCAGGCTTTCGCTCGCGTCG
>JAJTBC010000249.1 GCA_021287085.1 Bacillota bacterium
CGCCCCAGGGCGGCCAGGAAGCTGGGCGACAGCTTGGGGGTATCGCGGTCGTTTTCGCGGGCGTAGCGTTCGCTGAAGTGTTCCGCCAGCAGGAGGATGTCGGAAGTTCGCTCCCGCAAGGGCGGCAGGCGCAGGGGAATGACGTTCAGGCGATAGTAGAGGTCCTCGCGGAAGCGGCCTTCCTTCACCTCGGTGGCAAGGTCACGGTTGGTGAGCGCGATGAGTCGCACATCCACCGCCACGGGACGATGGCCGCCCAAGCGGTCCACGCTGCGCTCCTGGAGCGCTCTCAGCAGCTTGCCCTGAAGGGAAAGGGGCAGCTCGCCGATTTCGTCCAGCACCAGCGTGCCGCCGTCGGCCAGCTCGAATCGACCCGGCTTGGCGCTGGTGGCCCCCGTGAAGGCCCCTTTTTCATAGCCGAACAGTTCGCTTTCCAGCAGATTCTCGGGAATGGCCGCGCAGTTGATGGCCACGAAGGCGCCCTTGCGCCGCGGGCTGGAGGCGTGGATCAGCTTGGCCAGCAGTTCCTTGCCCGTGCCGCTCTCGGCCTGGATGAGAATGGTGGCGCGGCTGTCCGCGGCTCGACGGGCCAGAGCCAAGGTTTCGGCCAGGGCCGCATCCTGGGTGAGGATCACGGGAGCTTCGCCGGGGGCTTCGGCCTTCAGGTGCCCATCACTTTGAATGGCCTTTCGTACCGCGTTCACCAGTTCGTCGGGGCTGAAGGGCTTGGAAAGATAGTCGAAGGCGCCCAACCGCATGGCTTCCCGGGCGGTGTCAAGGCTGCCGAAAGCGGTCACCAGCAGCACGGGCAGCGCAGGATCCAGGGCCTTGAGACGAGCGGTGAGCTGAAGGCCGTCCATGCCCAGCATCCGCAAATCCGTCACCACGGCGTCGAACGCGCCGGGACGCATGAGCTTCAAGGCTTCCTCGCCGCTCTTGGCCTGCTCCGTGACGAACCCCGCTCGCTTGAGGGTCATGGCCATGCCATCCCTCATGCCAGGGTCGTCGTCCACTACCAGAATGCGTAAAGGGTTGGCCATTCGTTCATCCGTACCAGGTCGAGCCACGTACAAACTTCCTTATCGACTTCATCTGGCACAACTCAAGTCCCGAATGGCGATTTTACATGGATATGGAAAAAAGCGAGTCTTGCCTTCGGAGTGGCAAGGCTTGTCCATGCCGATGGCTTGGGAGGCAGGGGATGGCCTTGATCCAGGCGGCGTTTCTAACGGCGGTGGTTGCGCAGACGCTTCGGCTCGGCCCCCGCGGAGGGTTCACCCCGCACCGGATCGCCGTGGCGGGCCACCAGCAGGTAGAGCTGGCGGCGGCTCACGCCCAGGCGCTGGGCGGCTTCCACGCGATTGCCATAGCTGCGGCGCAGGGCGCGATGGAGCAGCAGCCGCTCCAGCAGGTGCAGGTTGGCGGCCAGATCGTCGGAATCCAAGGGCAACGCCTCCGGGGTGGGCTGGGCGGCTTCGGGCAGTTGGCCCAGCAGCTTCCAGCGCACCACTCGATTCCTCAGTTCCCGCAGGTTGCCGGGGCAGGGCAGCAGGCTCAGCGCCGCAGGGAGGGGCTCCATGCAGCCTTCCTCCTGAGCCAGATGGGAAAGGCACGTCGATATAGCTTCCGGCGCTTCGGCGAGGGAAGGCAGCCGCAGCGCCAGAATGGAGAGATTCGGAGATTGATGGCTGCCCAACACCCCTGAAGGATGGGCTTTCAACCAAGCCCGAAGGGCATCTTCGGATAGCAGATCTGCATCATCGAGAAAGGCCGCGTTTCGCAACCGTGCCCATTCGGCGCCCACGGTGCTGACGCCACAGCCTGCCTCCCCGAACACCCACAGCGGTTCCGGTCGGGTCAGCAGCCGATCCCGCTGGACGCCCCAGGAGGCGAAGCCGGGCATGAGCGCGAAGGGGATCATGGGGCCAGTACAGCATGGAAAAGGCGAGGGACCAAGGTCCACGAAAAGGCCGTTCCCCGCTAGGCTGGTTCCATGGCCGTGTCTCCGGGATTTCGCGCGTACGTGCTGGATCAGCTGCAGCAGGTTTCCGTGGTGACCACGCGGCCCATGTTCGGCGGGCTCACCTTCTTCCACGAGGGGCGCGCCTTTGCCCTCATCGCCCAGGACCGGCTCTATTTCAAGGTCGATGACAGCAACCGCGAGGATTTCCTGGCGCAGGGCATGGGGCCTTTCTTGCCCTTCGGCGACCCGGAAAAGCCCATGGCCTATTTCGAAGTGCCGGAATCAGTGCTGGAAGACCTCGATGAACTGAGGCCGTGGGTGCACAAGGCCCAGACCGTGGCGGCCCGCCATGCCAAACCGCGCCGACGCAAGGAGAAGCCATGATCGTCATTGCCCGGCCCACGGCCCAGGATCACCTGGATTACCATGCGGCCTACGTGGCGCGAGTGCCCGATGGGGATTTCGCGACACTACTGGAAGCCCAAGGAAGCGATCTGGAGCGCGATCTGAGCGATTTCGCGGAGCCCGCAGCCGAACAGCCCTACGCCCAAGGCAAATGGAGCGTGAAGCAGGTGGTGGGTCATCTCGCCGATGCGGAGCGGGTGATGGCCTATCGCCTTCTGCGCATCGCACGAGGCGATGCTACGCCTTTGCAGGGTTTCGATCAGGACGCTTACGTGGAAGCTGGCGCTTTCAACGCGCGCTCCTTGGGCGATCTGGTGGCGGAGTTCCAGACTCAGCGGCGCGCCACGGTGGCGCTGCTGAAAGGACTGTCGCCGGAGACCTTCTCGCGGCGCGGCATCATCAAGGGGCATCCCATGAGCGCCGGAGCCTTGCTGTACGTGATCTACGGCCACGTTGCCGCCCATATCGAGGGGCTGCGGGAACATTACGGGGTGGGCCGCTGAACCTGATTCTGCTCTTTCCCGACGATTTCGCCGACGCGCGGCGGGTGGTGTTGCGGGACCGGCGCTTCCTCCATGCTCGGGATACCCATCGCGCCCAGGTGGGCGCCTCGCTGCGGGTGGGGTTGCTGGGGGGAAACCAGGGCACAGGCCTGGTGACGCGCATGGAACCGGATCTTCTGGAACTGGAGGTGGAGCTGCTCCAGGCGCCGCCGCCCAAGCTCCCTCTCATCCTCCTCATGGCCCTGCCTCGCCCCAAGGCGCTGAACCGCGTGCTGGCTTCCGCCACGAGCCTGGGCGCGGCGCAAATCCATCTCATCAACGCCTGGAAGGTGGAGAAGAGCTACTGGAAGAGCCCGCGCCTGGAGCCCGCCAACCTGTTGCACCAGCGCGTCCTGGGCCTGGAACAGGCCAAGGACACGGTGCTGCCGACATTGCATCTCCATCGCCTCTTTCGTCCTTTCGCCGAGGAGGTGCTGCCTTCGCTGGTGGCGGATCGCCTCGCGCTGGTGGCGCATCCCGGCGCATGGGAGCCTTGTCCTCGTCAGGTGACCGGTCCCGTCACCCTCGCCCTGGGCCCCGAAGGCGGCTGGACCGATCCGGAAATGCAGACCCTGATCGCTCGCGGGGTGCGTCCTGTGGCCCTGGGCCCTCGCATCCTCCGCACCGAAACCGCCGTGGCGGCGCTGGTGGGAAGGCTGTTCTGAGGCTGATCGGTCGTGAGGCCATCGCTGGTTCCGATCCAGGGCTTTCGCGGGTTGCACTATCCGCGATTTGCGCCTTTTGCAGGCCGCCCGGTCTTCGTGGTGGAATGGATTCCGAATCCGCGATAATCGATCCATGACTGAATCGCTTTCTCCCGACATGCTTCGTCAGGCCTTCCACGAGGTGGTGGCCAGCCGCCGCACCATCCGTGCGTTCCTGCCGGATCCCGTTCCCCAGGAGGTGCTGGATCGCTGCCTGGAAAGCGCGCTCATGGCGCCCAGCGCCAGCAACCTGCAGCCCTGGGAATTCATCGTGATCCGTGATCCCGAGCTGCGCCAGCGCGCCAACGCCGTGTGCCTGAACCAGCGCGGACCCGCCACCGCCCCGCTGATGGTGGCTTTGGTGGCCCACCGAGACATCTGCAAGCGTCATTGCGATTTCATCCTGCAAACCCTCCAGGAGCGCGGCATCCTCCGCAAAAGCCAGGAGCGCTACTGGGGCCGCATCATGCCGCTCATCTTCACCTACGGTCCTTTCGGTCTGTTCGGTGTGATCAAGAAGGCCATCAGCCGCATGGGATCGCTGTGGAAGCCCATGCCCAACCTCTACAGCCGCGCCGATGTGCGGGTGCTGACGCACAAATCCACCGCCTTGGCCGCCGCGACGTTCATGCTGGCGCTGCGGGCCGAAGGCTACGACTCGTGCCCCATGGAAGGCTTCGATCCCTGGCGCGCCCGAAAACTGCTCAAGCTGCCCCGTGGCGCCGAAGTCTGCATGTTCCTGGCCATCGGCAAGCGGGCCGAAGGCGGCCTGTGGTGGGATCGCATGCTCGTGCCCAAGGAGTGGGTGGTGCAGGATCCGGGAGAGGACATGGGAGGCAAGCCATGAGCGCCCTACGTGGCAGAGTGTTGGTGGTGGACGATTCCCGCACCGTGCGGGGGGTGCTGACCTCCATCCTTTCCCAGGAACACGAGATCATCACCGCCGCCAACGGAGAGGAAGCGCTTCGGATCGCCCAGGCAGAGCAACCGGATCTGATCCTGCTCGACATCATCATGCCGGGCCTCGACGGCTACGCGGTGTGCGCCCGGCTGAAATCCGATCCGCGCACCGAGGAGATTCCCGTACTGTTCCTTACGGGCCTCAGCGGCGACGAGGACGAGGCCCTGGGGCTGGAGGCGGGCGGCATCGACTTCATCCTCAAGCCCGTGCGGCCTCTCGCCGTGGCGGCGCGAGTGCGCAACCACCTGGAGCTGAAGCGCGTGCGGGATCAGTTGCGGGATCTTTCGCTGCTGGATGGCCTCACGGGCCTTGCCAACCGCCGCCGCTTCGACCGGCAACTGGAAGCGGAATGGCAGCGGGCGCGGCGCAGCGGCGAACCCCTTTCCCTGATTCTGGGCGATGTGGATTTCTTCAAGCGCTACAACGATCACTACGGCCATGCCCAGGGCGACGAATGCCTGAAGGCCGTAGCCAGAGCCTTCCAGGAAGCCCTGCATCGTCCTGCGGATTTGGCGGCCCGCTACGGCGGCGAAGAGTTCGTGTGCATTCTGCCCGAAACCGATGCCATCGGCGCCATGCAGGTGGCCGAGCGCATCCGCCTGCTGCTCAAAGCCCGGCAGATTCCCCACGCCCAGTCCGAAGCTGCGCCCATCGTTTCCGTCAGCCTTGGCGTGGCCACCTTCACGGCCCTGGAGAACCGCAAGCCCGAAGAACTGCTCCAGAAGGCCGACGCCCATCTCTACGAAGCGAAAAAGGCGGGCAGGAACCGCGCCTGGGCCTAGGCCGCTATCCCTTCATCAACATTCCCATGGCCTCCTGCGCCACGCGCAGGCCGAAGGCGGCGGGAAGGTAGGGCACCGTGCCCAGGGGCGTGCGCGGGCGGCCGGGGCCATCAGGGGCTTGGCCTTCTACATCGAGGGGATGGGGCGTCCGCTCGTTCTGGCAGGGCTCCGCGGAGAACACGGCGCGGATGCGCCCAGGTTCGCCCACGCCGCGGTGGCGCAGGCGCTTGCGGATGATGGCGGCCAGAGGGCAGTGATGGGTGTCGAAGAGATCCGCCGTCTCGATCTGTCCCGCATCCAGCCGTCCACCGGCGCCCATGCTGGCGACCACGGGTAATCCCAGTTCCACGGCCCGTTGCAGCAGCGCGGTCTTGGCGTTCACGGAATCGATGGCGTCGATGACCAGATCCAGCGGACCTTCCAGCAACTCCGCCACGGTGTCGTTGTTCAAAAAGGCGCGGCGCGCATCCACTTGGCATTCCGGGTTGATGTCCAGCACCCGCGCCCGCGCCACCTCCACCTTGGGCTGCCCCAGGGTGGAACGCAGGGCCAGGAGCTGGCGGTTGAGGTTGCTGGCGTTCACCACGTCGTGATCCACGAGCCGCAGATGCCCCACGCCCGCGCGAGCCAAGGTTTCGCAGGCGAAGGAACCTACGCCGCCCAATCCGTAGATGGCCACGCGAGCCTGAGCCAGGCGTTGGCGGGCCTCCTCGCCGATCAGTTGCTCCGTGCGGGCGAACCACCTCATGGCCTCCCCTTTCCGAAAAGGGCGCAGGCATTGCGGTGGGCGGCCTGGGCGAGACGGGTGGGATCGTCGCCGCGCAGCTTCGCGGCCCGTTCCACCACGCGAAAAAGCTCCGCAGGCTCCAGCCCGCCCGTGTCGTGGGCGTCGCTTTCCACCAGCCAGCGATCCTCCGCCACCGCCACCACGGCTTTGGCGGCGCGGTGATTGGCGGGGTTGAGCAGGGCTCCGCCGAAGCCCAGATGAAAGCCCAGGCTCTGCATTTCCTTGGCCGTTTCGGCAGAACCGGAAAAGCGTGGAGCACCGCCCCGGCCTGGGGCAGGCCTTCTTCCCGCACAAGTTGGGCTAGACGCTCCCAGGCGCGACGGCAATGGAGCGAAAGGGGTCGATCCAGGGCTTTCGCCAAGCGCAGCTGGGCACGCAACGCTTCTTCCTGGGCCGCGTGATCGTCCTCTTCCAGAAAATCCAGGCCACATTCGCCCACCCCTGCGCCGGAGGCGAGCAGCGCTTTCTCCAGTCGTTCCAGCCAATACGTTCCGGCCCGCGCCACATACCAGGGATGCAGGCCGAGCATGGGAACGAGATCCCGGTGGCGCGAGGCCGCTTGCAGCAACCGATCCCAGTCGTTCGGCTCCGTGCCGCAGACCACGAAGGCCGCGACTCCGGCTTCCCTTCCTCGATCCAGCATGGCCTCGAACCCCTCGGACTTGAGGTGGCAGTGAGTGTCCACGAAGCGCATGGGGTTGAGGCTTGAACTAGGCGACCGAGGCTCCGCGCAGTTCGCGACGCAGGGCCTTGCCCACGGAGTTCTTGGGGATCTCGTTGAGGAAGCTGAACTGCGTGGGCACTTTGTAGTTGGCCATCAGCTTTTTGCAGTGGGCGCGGATCTCGTCGGCGGTGAGGGCCTTGCGGGACACCACGAAAGCCTTCACGGCCTCGCCCGTGTCCTCGTGGGGAATGCCCACCACAGCCACATCGGCCACGTCGGGATGCTGGGCGATGCAGGCTTCCACTTCGTTGGGGAACACGTTGAAGCCGCTGACGATGATCATGTCCTTCTTGCGGTCGGTGATCTCCATGTACCCGTCCGCATCGAGGCAGCCCACGTCTCCGGTATGCATCCAGCCGTCCTTCAGGGTCTTGGCCGTTTCCTCGGGCTGCTTCCAGTAGCCCTGCATCACCTGGGGGCCGCGCACCACGATTTCTCCGTGAACGCCTGGAGGCTGAGGGTCGCCCTGCTCGTTGACCACGCGCAGCTCGGTGCCGGGGAGGGGCAGGCCCACGCCGCCCACCTGTCTCATGGTGCGCCGCAAACGGTGGCCGTGGCGCACGGCAGCGTTGTACGTGACCAAGGGACTGGCTTCGCTCAGGCCGTAGCCTTCGATGACCAGGCATCCCGTGTAGCGTTCCCAGTGTTCCAGCACCGACGGATGGGTCTGCATGCCACCGGCGAACACCGCCAGCATCTTGCGAGTCATCTCCGGCTTGAACCAGGGCTCCAGGGGCAGGGCCTTCAGGAGCGTGTTCACGGCGGTCATCCAGGTCACGTCGTACTTACGGAAGGCGGCCTTCAGGTTGCTCAGGGGGCGCGGATTGGGCACCAGAATGCTGTGGCTGCCGGAGACAAAGCCATAGAGCAGATTGATGGTGAAGGCGATGACGTGGTACATCGGCAGCACCGACATCACGGATTCTTCGCCGGGCTTCAGGTAGATGTTCGTGATTTCCCGGATCTGTTCGAGGTTGGCCAAGAGGTTGCCGTGGGTGAGCATGGCGCCCTTGGAGGTGCCCGTGGTGCCGCCGGTGTACTGCAGCAGGGCCAGGCTTTCGCGGCTAGGTTCGGGCACGTTGATGCCCGGGAGCCAGCGCTCCTTGGCCAGGTGCAGGCTGCCCTGGTGCAAGGCACGGGCGAGGGGCACGGTGGGCACGCCCACGGCGGGAATCGTGCCCGAGAGCTTCAGCTTGCCCTTGATGAGGAGCCGCGACGCCCAGGGGAAGAAGTCGGCGATGCTCGTCATCACCACGGTTTTCACGTTCGTGCCGGGCACCACGGAGGTGATCTTGTCGCCGAAGTGATCCAGCACCACCAGCACTTCCGCACCGGAATCCTTCAACTGGATATCGAGTTCCCGGGGGGTGTAGAGGGGATTGGTGTTTACGACCACGCAGCCTGCCTTCAGCACACCGAAGGCGCACACCGGGTAGGCCAGGCAATTGGGCAGCAGGATCGCCACCCGCGTTCCCGCGGCCAGTTTCAGGCTGTACTTGAGATAGGCGCTGAAGGCCTCGGAAAGCCGATCCACTTCCTTGAAGGAGAGCGTGGCCTCCATGCCGTTGGGCAGCACCAGGGTTTCCGCCTTCTTGTCGCCGAAGGTCCGGGCGGATTCCCGCACCAGTTGGCCCAGGTTTTCATAAGGGAAAGGCTTTGCTTCCGCGCCTACGCCCTCGGGGTAATGCGACCGCCAAATCTCTCGCATGCTCAATGAATCGACCTCGTGAGGGATCGGCCCAGAAGGCCGAGCAGAACCGTTCATTCTAATCGGCGGGGGTCGCCCTGCCATCCCCCTAATAAACGACGATTTTTTCATGGTGACGTGATGATCATCACCCTTCGTCCGGTCTTGACGTTCGTCAAGGCATGGCCCAAAGCTACGGAGGAAGCTGAAAAGGCAGGAGGAACCATGGAACGTCAGATCATCCGAATCGATGAAGAAAAATGCGATGGTTGCGGCATCTGCACCGAAGGCTGCCCTGAAGGCGCGCTCCAGATGATCGACGGGAAAGCCCGTCTCATCTCCGAGATCACCTGTGATGGTTTGGGCGCGTGCATTGCCGATTGCCCCCAGGGCGCCATCCAGATTGAAGTGCGCGAAGCCGCACCCTACGACGAGCGCAAGACCCTCGACAACATCATTCCCAAGGGCCCCAACACCCTGAAGGCCCACCTCAAGCATCTCCATTCCCACGGCCAGACCACCTACCTCAACCAAGCGGTGGCCTACCTTCAGGAACTTCACATCTCCATTCCCGACTACAAGGAGAAAGCCATGGATTGTGGCTGCCACGGTTCTGCCCCCCGCACCCTTCATCGCGAACCCGAGGCGCCCACCCGGGAAGGCCTCACCAGCCAACTGGGTCAGTGGCCCGTGCAGATGCACCTGATCTCGCCCATGAATCCGGCGTTCCAGAAATCCGACCTGCTGCTGGCCGCCGATTGCTGCGCCTTCGCCATGGCGGATTTCAACCAGAAGTACCTGCCCGGTAAGACCTTGGCCATTGCCTGCCCGAAGCTGGACCAGAACCAGCAGGTGTACATGGACAAGATGGTTGCCCTCATCGACGAAGCCGAGGTCAACACCATCACCGTGATGATGATGGAAGTGCCGTGCTGCGGCGGCCTGCTCCGTCTGGCCCAGGGCGCCGTGGAGCGCGCCCAGCGCAAGGTGCCCGTCAAGGCCATCATCGTCGGCGTGGATGGTGAGATTCGCAAGGAAGCGTGGGTTTAAGAGGGAATTTTATTCCTCACCCAACAGCTCCCGCAGCGCGGCCACATGCTCTAGGAAGGCCTTGCGGCCTTCCTGGGTGAGCTGAAGGTACGTGCGGGGTTTACGATCCACAAAGGTCTTTTCCTGGGTCAAATAGGCCGCTTCTTCGAGCTTCAGCAGATGGGCGCCCAGATTACCATCGGAGAGCGCCAGCAGCTTTTTCAGGTAGGTAAAATCCACCTTGGCGTCTTCTGAAAGGGAAGCCAGCGCCGACATGATCCGGAGGCGCACGGTCTGGTGGATGAGCTCGTTGAAAGCGGCCATGGTCATTTCCAGCGTAGCTTCACGTAAAGACCCGGCAGGAAAAGACCCCCACCGCCGAAGATGGCCATCCACAGCAGGAAATGATAGGGCGTCAGCAGCACCCGACCGGCCCAGGCCACCAACGTCACCAACACGCCCACGATCACGAGCAGTGGCGTGCGCAGCCAGATGCCCATCAGCACATAGGCCAGCATCAGCATCGCCACGATCAGCAATTGACGGTCTGCCCAATGGAGCCGGGGAAACATGAGGCAAAGGATCAACACATAGCCCAGGACCGCGCCCCAGAAGGCGAAAACCTGGGCGTGCAGTTGATTGGAGGCTGCGCTTCGCACCATGCCCTGGCGGTAGCGCCCGTAACCATCCACCGCCATGTAACCAAAGCCCAAGATCGCCACGGCGAGCCAAATCCAATCAGCCTTGGCAGGGAATAGAAAGGTCAAGGAGTACCCCAACATCCACATGATCCCCCCGGTCATGAGACCCGTGCTGAGGGAGCCCGCAGCCAAGGCGCGGCGGGTCTGGCGCGTGATGTGATCGATGTCGGCCAGGGCTTGGCGGGCCTCATCGGGTGAAAGGTGATGCATCTCGGCTCCTCTTTCGATTCTAGTTCACGGACTGCAATCCGATCTGCACCAGCATTGTGTTGTTGCGTGAAGATCCGCCTTCCCACAGGAAGATCATTTGCCGCAACTCGCCGCTGGGCTTCTTGCCTTCGGCGATCAAGGCCGGGAAAAGGGCCTTGTAGGCCTTGCCTACTTCGACCTCGGTGAAAGAGCCCGTGAAGACCGTGGACGCGCAGGTGAAGGCCGGAAGACGCCGCACCTGGCAAACGCCGACGGCCTGAGTATCCTTGGGTACCATTACGCCGATTTCCATCTCGAAAGGTTTGGCGGGGTCGGATTCCAGACCGTGATAGACGATGCACAGCGGCCCCAATGTTCCGATGCGCCCTGTGGTCAGGCCGTTCAAGAGGATGGGCACCTGCTGCGCCATGGTGCGGGGCAGTTCCACCAAGGTTGTGGTGGCCTTTACATGGAAGAAGGTGCCTTCCGCGTAGGTCTGAACCACCATGGGGCCATGGAAGCTGCTGTAAGACTCCAGCAGACGCGGGGAGGGCTCGGGTCCCGTCGCCATTAGCGCGGCGCAGCCAAGACCGTAGAAGGGAAGAAGGATGCGTTTCATGGGGGCCTCCTGGGCACATGGGGTTCTCTGTTGTTAGAGAACTCTATAACACAGAGTAATCTAAAAAACTCGAACCGCAACCCCTTTTTTTGGATTTCGAGAAAATGAAGCCATGAGCGTCCTTCCTGCCTACGCCCTCGATGCCTACCGCACTTCGCTAGAGACCCGAATCCTGCGCACGGGCCAGGAGAACGGGCGGCCCTACGCTGTTCTCGACGACACGCTTTTCTATCCTGAAGGCGGTGGTCAGCCTGCGGATCGGGGCTTTCTGGGTGAAGTGGCCGTGCTGGACGTGCAGCGGCGTGAAGGCCAAATTCGCCACTACTTGGCGCAGCCGGTGGAACCCGGGCCAACGCCATTGCGCCTCGACTGGGGGCGGCGTTTCGATCACATGCAGCAGCACACGGGCCAGCACCTGCTCACGGCCTTGGCGGATGCGCGGTTCGGCTGGCCCACCACGGCCTTTCATCTCGGAGAAAGCCGCTGCGATGTGGAATTGGCCGTGCCCAGCCTGAGCGCCGCCGAGCTTGAGGCCCTGGAGGAAGCCATCGCGGCGGAAATTCGCGCGGCGCATCCCATCCAAGCGCGCCACGTGGATGCGGAGGCCTACGCCGCGCTGCCGGTGCGCTCGCGGGGGCTGCCCGAAGGGCATGAAGGCCCGATTCGGCTGGTGGAAATCCAAGGGCTGGATCTCAACACCTGTGGCGGCACCCACCTTCGCTCCACGGCCGAGTTGGAAGTGGTGAAGCTGCTGGGCACCGAGCCTCTCCGGGGCGGAACGCGACTGTTCTTCGTGGCGGGGCGCCGTGCCCGCGCACGTATGGAGGCCCACGAACGGCGCAATGCCACCTTGCGTACGCGGCTGGGAGCGCCGGACGAAGAACTGGTGCCGGTGCTGGAAGTACGCCTGGAGCAGCTCCGTCAGGCGGAACGCCAGACCCGCGCCTTGGAAGAAGCTCTGGCCCAGGCCTATGCTCAGGCCTGGGCGGCCCATCCCGACCCGGTGCAGGATCATCACCTGCCCGACCGTTCTGCCGCCTTTCTTGGTGTGGTCGCACGGGCCTTCGTGCCGCTGGCGCCCCAGAAACGACTCTTCCTCACGGGCGGCGATCCCCTGGCCTTCCTCGTGGCCACAGGCCCCGATTCGGGCGTGGATCTACCGAACCTGGGCAGCGCTGTGGCTCAGCTTCTGGAAGGCAAAGGCGGGGGCAAAGCGCCCATCTACCAAGGCAAGGCCGCGAGTCTCGCTCGCCGCGAGGAGGCGGCGCGGGCGGTGCGGGCCTGATTCCGCAGGGATGCGCGGTCCTGTCAGACTGGCGTGTTGAGGTTGTCGATGCGCGAGAAGCGATGCTACGAGGACATTCTGGACGTGATCGGAAACACGCCCATGGTGCGGTTGAACCGCATCACGGAGGGCCTGACCTGTGCGATGTACGCCAAGCTCGAATTCCTCAATCCCATGGGCAGCGCCAAGGATCGCATCGCCAAGCATCTGGTGGAGGCGGCCGAGAAAGATGGACGCCTGAAGCCCGGCGATACGATTCTCGAAAACTCTTCCGGCAACACGGCCATGGGTCTGGCGCTCATGGCGATCCAGAAGGGCTACAAGCTCACGGCGGTGGTGCGTGACCGCACCAGCAAGGAAAAGCTGGACCAGCTCAAAGCCCTGGGCGTGGACGTGCGCAAGGTGGATACCAGCTTGCCGCCGGAACATCCCGACAGCTACAACAACATCACGCCGCGCCTGGCGAAAGAACTGCCCCACTGCTACTTTCCCGATCAGCACAACAACCGCGAAAACAATGAAGCCCACTACCTGGGCATGGGGCCGGAAATCTGGGAGCAGATGGATGGCCGCGTGGATGTGCTGGTGGCGGGCATGGGCACGGGCGGCACCATCGGCGGTGTCGGGCGGTTCCTGAAGGAGAAGAACCCGGCGACGAAGATCGTGGCCGTGGATGTGGAAGGCTCGATCTTCACGGACTACTTCCGCAGCGGCAAGCTGGTGAAACCGGCGCCCTACCTGCTGGAAGGGCTGGGAGATGAATTCCTGATCGGGTGTGCGGATTTCTCCGTGATCGACGACATGGTGCAGGTGTCGGACCGCGACGCCTTCCATGCGGCCCGCGATCTGGCTCGAAGGGAAGGCCTTCTCGTCGGCGGCTCCAGCGGCGCCGTCATCCACGCCGCCCTGCAGGTCGGCCGCACGCTTCCTCCCGGAAGTCGCATGGCCATTGTGTTTTCAGACAGCGCCTCCCGCTACCTCAGCACCATCTTCAACGATGAGTGGATGCGGGAGAAGGGCCTGCTCTGATTTCGTTTCCGAGCCGATAAGGGAGCCTCATGCTGTTTCGCCATCAGGCCATCTTCGTCAAGGAGCGCGTGGGATTCCTCAAGCTCACGGATGTCTACGATCTTCTGGACCCATCCACGGGCGGCCAGATCGGTCAGATCCGTGACGAGCCCAGCGCGCTTTCCAAGTACCTCCGCCTCGTGGTCAACAAGCTGTTGCTGCCCACCCGGTTCAATGTGTATGAAGGCGACAGCGGCCAGCCGAGCCTTTCGATCGTCAAGAAGAGCATCATCGTGCGCGGTCATCTCGACGTCGAGGAGCGCGGGCAGGTGCTTTTCCGGCTGAGGGGCAAGATTTTCAGCTTCCGGGGCTACTACGATGTGCTGGCTCCCCATTCCGATCAGATCGTGGCCGAGGTGCGAGGGGATTGGAAAGGCTGGAACTTCAAACTGCTGAATCCCAGCGGCGGCGAAGTGGGCACCATCACCAAGAAATGGGCCGGGATCGGCAAGGAGCTGTTCACCTCCGCCGACAACTACATGGTGGTCTTGGGGGGCGAGGCGGCCTCCTTTCCCAAGCCGATGGAGAGCCTGCTGGCCGTGGCCATCGCCTTGGATGCGGTCCACAAAGAGCGGAAGTAGCCGTTACGCTCCGATCTCCAGTGTGAGGTAGTCGAAGGGATTGATGTTCCAATCCCCTGGTTCCTCGCTGCCGATGATGTGGTCGCCGCCGTGACCGCTGTGGGAGAGGTCGATGTCCTTGGGCTGCAGGCGAACGCGTCGCCGCACATCGAAAATGAGCCGCACCACGGGGAAGAGGAGCCCTTTTTCGCCCTGCTCCACCACGATCCCGATGCGCTGGCTTTCGAGGCGTACCAGGCTGCCTACGGGGTAGATGCCAATGGCCTGGATGAAGTGCTGGGTGAGGACGGGGTCGAAATGGTACTCGCTCCACTCGAACATCTTCTTCAATGCGATGGCGGGCTCCATGCCGCGGTGGTAGACGCGGTTGGAGGTGATGGCATCGTACACATCCACCAGGGAGGACATGCGACCCACCTGGGAGATCTGATCGCCTTTGAGCCCGTTGGGATAGCCGGTGCCATCGAAGCGCTCGTGATGCTCGCCCGCGATCTGGATCATCATGGGCGAAATGGAAGGGGTCTGCTGTAGCGTTTCCAGCCCCAGCGTCACATGGCCTTTCATGATGGCGAATTCGTCCTCGGTGAGCTTGCCGGGCTTGTTGAGGATGTGATCGGGTACCCGCATCTTGCCCACATCGTGCAGCATCCCGCCGATGCCGGCTTCGATCAGCTGCTCCTTGTCCATGTCCATGTAGCGGCAGAAGGCCACCAGCAGTGTGGCAATGCTGACGCAATGCTGGAAGGTGTAGGTGTCGCCTTCCTTCAGGCGGCACAGGCTCATGAGGGTGCCGGGATTGCGGAGGATGGATTCCGTGATCTGCGTGACCACCGGGGAAACCCGCTCGGCCTCGATCTGCTTGCCCAGACGGATATCCGTCATGAGGCCCGTCACCACTTGGCTGGCCTCGTTCTGGATGTCCTTGGCGATGGACAGTTCTTCGGCGTGACTGGTCTTGGCCGGAAGGGCCTGGCTTCGGGCTGCGATCTCGTGGATGCGGTTCTCCAGGGAAGTGTTCACCTCCTCCACGGTGGGCGCATGGTCGATGTCGATGCCGCGCACCGTGTCGATGAAGACCTCGCGGCTGCCTTTCGCCTGCAGTTTGCGAAGATCCTCCTCCTTGCGGAGCATGAAGCGGCTGCGCAGGAAATCGTGATCCATCCATCCACAGTTCAAGTCGTGGATGAACATCCCGAGCTTCAGATCCTGCACGCTGACCTTCTTGATCATGGACACCCTTTTCCTTCTTTTTACATCGGCCTACCCCAGGATGGGATCAAGATTGTGGCCACCATAAGGTGTAATCCAATATTGTATTGATGATATATTCATTACATATGTAAAAATTAAAATAATTTAAATTATAATTAATGAATAATAAATGTAATGTTTAAATTACATAATTTATAAATAATGTAATTTTTAATATTGAAATAAAAATAGTTACAAATTGGCTCTCCTTTGGCATTTCACGTTCGACCTTGAAAGGAGGCCACCATGTTCAACCCCTTACCTACCTTCGCGCTGGCACTGGCCCTCACCCTGCCAGGCCTTGCCGCCGAACGGGCACCCCAGCGGCCCATCAATCTCAACACCGCCACCATGACGGAGCTCATGCAACTGCCTCGCGTGGGAGCCAAGACCGCCGAGCGCATCGTGGCCTTTCGCAAGCAGCACGGAGGCTTCAAGCGCGTGGAGGAAGTAATGAATGTGAAGGGCATCGGTGAAAAGAGTTTCAGCCGCCTCAAGCCTCATCTCACCATCGGCGCTTCCGCCGCTCCTCGAAAGTAGGTGGGCCATGGGCCGTTCCGCTTGCAGCTTCCGTCGTTCGCAAAAGGGTCTCACCCTCGTGGAAACCTCCGTCGCGCTGGGCATCGTAGGGCTGCTCTCGGCCCTGGGAGTGGGTTTGGCCTGTCCCACCGGGGCGGAACTGGCGGGGCTGCAGGTGGAATTGCCCGGCGCCATCCATCAGGCCAAGGTGCTCGCCAGGGCCAGTGGCCACAACGTGATCGTGGCCCTGGGCGACCCGACCAAAGGCCCCGATGTTTTGCCCGTGCACCTTCCCTCCAAGGTGAAGTGGGGCAAGCCCGCCCATATCCCCTTGCCCAAGGGTATGGCCGATCCCAAGGTGGCCGATGACACCGGCGAAGCCCACGCCAAAGTGACCCTCACGCCCCGCAACACCGCCACGGCCACCACATGGTTTCTCAACGATGGTCGGGAAGCCCTGTGCATGCGCCTCTCCGGGCAGGGGCGTCTGCAGCTGTTGCGCTGGCGCAAGGACCAGAAGACCTGGGTGAAGGTGGGCTGATGCGGATTCTGGAACTCTCCCCTGAACTGCGGCCCCGGGAGCGCCTGATGGCGGGCCGTGGCGAAGAACTCTCCGATGCGGATCTCCTGGCCCTGCTTTGGGGCTCCGGGCAGAAAGGGCGCAACGCTGTGGAATTGGCTCAGATGGCGCTGACGGCCAGCCATGGTCTGGCGGGCCTGCTGAACCTGGGCCTGCGCGATTGGGTTGCCTTGCCTGGTCTTGGACCGGCGCGAGCCTGCCAGCTGTGGGCGGCTGCGGAACTCTGCCGCCGCAGCCGCCGAGGCGGTGAACGTACTCGCATCACCTCGCCCCGCGCCGCGGGCACCTACCTGATGTCTCGCTGCCAGGGTTGGACCGAAGAACGCTTCGGCCTCCTGGCTCTGAATGCCAAAAGTGAAGTGCTGGCCGAGCGCATCCTCAGCCAGGGCACTGCCACCGGCACTCTCGTCAGCCCCAGGGAATTCTTCCGGGAAGCCCTGCGCTATGGCGCCACCACCGCCTTGGCCTTCCACAACCATCCCAGCGGCGACCCCACGCCCAGCCACGAGGACATCCACCTCACCAAGCGCCTGCGCGCCACGGGGGAATCCCTGGGCATTCCCCTGGCCGATCACCTGATCCTTGGGCAGGATCGCTACCACAGCTTCCGGGCGGCGGAAGCCTGGGATCAAGGCTGACGGTTATCTCCGCAGGATCTTTCGCTTCACCAGGTTCGCCAGCTGCCGGGATTCGGGCAAACCGAAGGCGTAGATGAGGGCGAAGTAGAGCAGCGCGCCCAGGGCGATGACGGGAAAGAGGCGCTGGGCGGTGCCCCAGACCCCGTGGAAGCGGTACACATCCAGGGCGCGGCCCAGTTGCCATACGGCCAGGCCCATGAGGGCCGAGGCGGCGGCCATGGGAAGCCAGCCCTTCAACACCTCTCTGGAAGGCAGGCCCTGTAACGGTTTCCGCAGACGCAAGCTGAGCCAGGTAAGCCCCAAAAGGCTCGCCAAACCATTCGCCAACGCGATGCCGCCGGTACTCAGCGGCTTCATGAGCAGATAGGAAAGTACGAGGTTGCCGACCATGCTCAGCAGCGCCGCGTAGGCAGGAGTGCGGTAATCCTTGAGGGCGTAGAGGCACTGGGCGGCGATGCGACCCGACGCGATGAAGAGCAGGCCCACCGCCTGGAAGGCCAAGGTGGCCGCGGTGAGACTCACGGCGCGGCCATCGAAGCGCCCCGTGCGAAGGGTCAGGGCGATGATGGGCTGGGCCAGCACCGCCATGCCCACGCTGGCGGGAATGGCCAGCACCGCCGTGCCGCGTAGCGCCGTGGCGAGGCTGTGGCGCAGTTCGTCCATGTCGCCGGTTTCCACGATGCGGCTCATGGCGGGCAGGCTCACGGTGGCCACGCTGGTGGCGAAAAGACCTAGCACCGCTTCTCCCAGCATGTTGGCGTTGAAGAGCACGGTCTGGGCGCCTTCGAAAAGCTGGGAGGCCAGCAGCGTGGAGAGCACCACGTTGATGGGATGGATGCCTGTGCCCAGCAGTCCCGGCGCCATGCGCGTGAGGGCGCGGCGCACCCCGGGATGCTTCCAGTAGAAGCCCCATTGGATGCCGAAACCCAATCGGCGGAAGCTGGGCCACAGCACCAGCAACTGCACCAGACCGCCGCTCAGGGTGGCCGCTGCGAAAAGGTAGGCGGCGGTTTCCGGCTCGCGCCAGCGCTCCGGCCCCAGCTTCAGGCAAAGCCAGCCGGTGGCGATGAACGCCAGGTTGTAGAAGGTCGAAACCGAAGCCGGAAGACCGAAGCGGCCCCGCAGGTTAAGGGCTGCCGCCAAGCCCGCTGTCAAGCTCACCATGCCCAAATAGGGGAACATCCAGCGCCCCAAGGTGGTGGTGAGCGCCACGTCTGGCGGCACGGCGCGCAGGCCCACCATGGCCTGGGCGAACTGGCCGAGCTGATGGGGAATGGAATGGCCCGGCGCGAAGCGGCCCAGCATCATCAGGCCCGTGATGAGACCCATGGCCAGGATGCCCAGGGCGCAGATGAGCACTAAGCAAAAGCCCAACGTGCCCAGGAACTGCGCCACCAGCTTTTGCACGGCGGCTTCGCCCTCTTGCGCTTCGGTTTCCGTGAGGGTGGGCAGGAAGGCCGAGGTCATGGTGCCTTCGGCCGTGAAGCGGCGCAGCAGATTCGGAATGCGGTACGCCACGTTGAAGGCATCCGCTGCCCCGCTGAGGCCCAGAACGCTCGCCACGATGCGGGATTGCAGAATGCCCGTGAGGCGCGATAGCAGCGTCATGAATCCTACGACCCCCGCGGAGCGCAGCATGGATGCGCCACCACGCCCTTTCGCCGACGAAGGTGCGTCGGGGGCCGAGGTCATGGGTTCATCGGAAGCCATTGGAGCCACATGCCGGATTTGAACCAGCGACCTACGGTTTACAAGACCGTTGCTCTACCAACTGAGCTAATGTGGCGGCGT
>JAJTBC010000263.1 GCA_021287085.1 Bacillota bacterium
GAAGAGCTGCATCCGCAGATCCAGCATGGCCATCTGGCCCACCCGCGCCAGCAGCACGTAGCGCACCAGTTGCACCATGAACCCCAGCGCCAGGAAGCCGAAGAAAGCCGCGATCAAGGGGCCGGAACCCGCAAGACTGCCTTTGGCCAAATGGTGATCGATGAGCCGCAGCGTGAATTCGCTAGGCAGCACTTCCAGCGCCGCTCCCGCGGCCAT
The DNA here is from genome assembly GCA_021287085.1 of Bacillota bacterium. Lineage (GTDB taxonomy): Bacteria > Acidobacteriota > Holophagae > Holophagales > Holophagaceae > JAYREN01. The sequence goes on from JAJTBC010000263.1 coordinate 217, forward strand.
GAGGCTCAGCAGGATCAGCAGCGAGATCCAATAGGGCCGAAGGTAGCCCACCAGCCGCCACAGCAGCACATGGCGCAGGGGCCGTTCCTCGGTTTGATCGCTCTGGAAGTAAGGGTTCTCGGCCTCGGCCATGGGTTCATCATAGCGGGAGAACAGCTTCGAACCCGTTGCGTGTACAGTCATAGACTCCCTCGTCTCCGAGCGCGCCCATGTACACGCCCACCATGCATCCCACGCCCGGCAGCCGTTTCGCGCGGTACGTGGGCGACCGCCTGCGCATCGAACTGGAGCATCCTCGCCCAGGGGAAAAGGGCTGGCGCGGCCTGTTGCGCACCAACCTCACCCGGGGCGCGCGGATGCGGGAAGAAACCCTGGCCCTGGCGGGGCTGCGCTCTGCCGATGCGGCGACCTTTGCCGGGGCCTCGTGGCGGGATATCCCCATGATCGAAACGGAGCACGGCTGGGTACTGGAACTGCCCTTGTGCGAAGTGGGCTGCTTCCGTTTCAAAGCCTGCGCCGTGGACCCCCAGAAACACCAGCATTGGCCGGGCGGCGAGGACGTGAGCCTGTCCGTGCATCCCGATGCCCTGCGCACCGGGAACACCATCTATTGCGCCTTTCCTCGCCTGTTCGGTGCCACCAAAGCCCTGGCCTCGGCCAGGGACGCGGCCGCGGAAGCCCGTTTCCAGGAGCTGGACGCTCAGGACTACACGATCATTCCGCCTTCTGGAAAGCTGCGGGATCTCACCGCCGCCGTGCCTCACATCGTGGAGGACCTGGGCTGCCGCATTCTCCACCTGCTGCCCATCGGCCCCACGCCCACCACGTATGCACGCATGGGGCGCTTCGGCAGCCCTTACGCCCAGTTGGATCTCACAGCCATCGATCCCGCCCTGGTGACCTTCGACCGCCGCGCCACGGCGGAGGATCAGTTCCGGGAACTCTCCAGCGCCATGCATCAACGGGGTGGACAGGTCTTTCTCGATATCGTCGTCAACCATACGGGGTGGGGTTCCCGGCTCATGGAGCAGCATCCCGAATGGTTCAAACGCAGGGACGACGGTCTCTTCCACAGCCCCGGCGCCTGGGGCGTCACCTGGGCCGATCTGGTGGAATTGGATCAACGCTTCCCGGAACTATGGGAAACCACAGCCCAGGCCCTGCTCACCTGGTGCCGCCGGGGCGTGGATGGCTTCCGCTGCGATGCGGGCTACATGGTGCCGCTGCCCGCATGGCAATACCTCGTGGCCAGAGTGCGCCAGGAATTCCCCGATACGGTGTTTCTCCTGGAAGGGCTGGGAGGCGCCTGGGAAGCCACCGAAGCCCTGTTGGCCGAAGGGGGCATGCAGTGGGCCTATTCGGAGCTGTTCCAGAACGTCTCGCCCCAGCAGGTGTCAGGCTACCTCGATCACGCCCTGGGGCAGGCCGACCGCCTGGGCCCGCTGGTCCATTACAGCGAAACCCACGACAACGACCGCCTGGCGAAGAAGGGCCTGCCCTGGTCGCGGCTTCGCAACGGCCTGTCGGCCCTTTCCAGCCTATGCGGCGGTTTCGCCTTCACCAGCGGCGTGGAATGGCTGGCCACCGAGAAAATCGATGTGCACGGCTGCGGCGGCCTGAACTGGGGCGCCAAACCCAATCTCGTGGCGGATCTGGCGCGCTTCAACGCTCTACTGAAGGATCATCCCTGCTTTTTCGATGGCGCGCAGGTGAAACGGGTGAGCGCCCCGGAGGCTCCCGTGCTCATGCTGGAAAGGCGCTCTGCGGAAGGATCGGATGCCTGCCTCGTGTTGGTGCACCTGGATGCGGAAGCACCCCAAAGCACGGTCATTCCCTCGGAATGCTGGCGGACGCTGGGCGAGCCTTGTTTCGATCTGCTGGGCCAACCCCTGCCCGCCCTGGAACGAGGCGCGACCATCCTGGCCCATCTGGAGCCCGCTGCGGTCCATTGCCTGTCCGTACATGCCACGCCTCAAGGCCTGCATGGCGAGGCCTATCGAGCCCGACGTGCGCAGGCGGCCTGGGCCCTGGCGCAATTGACGCAAGCCCTGCCCGCCGAAGCCCTGGGTCCCTGCCCTTGGCAGGATCTGGCCACCTGGGCCGCCGAGGATCCTTTGGCTTTCCTGGCCTCCCTGGAACGCCTGAACCCCGCAGAGACCCAGCAGGACTTGATGGGAAGCCTGAAGCGCGCCGCAGAGCATCCCGGCTACGGCTCGGTGGTGCGCTGGAGCCTGGCAGACCTGAACCGGGTGGTGCCCGTGCCGCCCCGCCACTGGCTGCTGGTGGAAGATGCCGCTCCTTTCGAGATCACGTTGGAACGCCCTGGCCGCAGGCTGCTTCATCGACGTTCGATCCTCTCCGATCGAGGGCACGTGGTGGCCCTGATCCCTCATGAATTGGCGTGCGAAGGCCTCCACAGCGAGGATGCCACGCTTCGCCTCGAGCGATTCTCCGAAGGCGGTCAGCCGAAGCTGGGGTTCTTGCGGCTTCTGCCCGCCGTGGCGATCTTCGAGGCCGCGACGCTGAACGGCCTCGCGCTGCTCACCAATGGCCGGGGCGGCATGGCGCGGCTCCATGCCGATCTGGGCAAGGAGGAATCGAAGTACGACTGCCTGCTGGGCGCCAACCTCCATCCCGATGCGCCTTCGGACCGCCACGTGCTCTCGAAACGGATGCGCGCCTGGCTCAATGCCGACGGCTTCATCACGGCCCTGGATGGTCGCAATCTGGTGGGCTTCGAGCCGGGGCCAGAGGCCCGCTGGCGTTTCCGGGTGAATGCCGGGGATGGCCGCACCGTGGACGTGCATCTCACGGCTCAGATGCCCGAAGGGGAGAACGCCGTGCGATTCCTCTTCGAGCCGGAATTCCCCACTCCCTGCCCGCTCACCCTGGCGGTGCGCCTGGATCTCGAAGACCGCAGCTTCCACCAGGAAACCCAGGCCAGCGAGGGCGCCCATCAGCACTTCATGGAGCACACCCGCTGCCTGGATGACCGGCCCGGCTTCGTCTTCGAACCCGCGCCGGACCGACGTTTGCGCGCCTGGACCACCCAGGGCCATTTCCATCTCGATCCCGAATGGAGCCTGAACCTTTCCCATTCCGTGGAAGGGGGCCGGGGCATGAAGGATCGCGGCGACGCCTGGAGTCCGGGCTGGTTCGAGGTGCCTCTTCGTCGGCCCGTGGAGTTGCTGGTCACGGCGGAGGATCACGATCCCGTCCCTCGCCCGAAAACGAACAATGACGAGGCTTTGCTCAGTTCCTTCGAGGCCAGACTCCAGGTGGCGGCTTCCCAGTTCCTGGCCCGGCGCGGCAGCGGCTCCACGGTCATCGCGGGCTATCCCTGGTTCCTGGACTGGGGCCGCGACACACTCATCGCCTGCCGAGGCCTGCTGGCGGGCGGCTTCCAGCGCGAAGTGGCCGAGATTCTCGCCACCTTCGCCCGACTCGAGGTGCGCGGCACGCTTCCCAACATGCTGTCGGCGGAATCCACCGCCAACCGCGACACGTCGGATGCGCCGCTCTGGTTCGGCTTGGCCTGCGAGGAAGCCGTCGAGCGTTTGGGCTCGGATTTCCTGCACATCGACGTGGGTGGCCGCCAACTGCTGGACGTGCTGCTTTCCATCGCCGCCAACTACCGCAACGGCACGCCCAACGGCATTCGCGTGGACGAAGCGTCGGGCCTCGTGTGGAGCCCTTCGCACTTCACCTGGATGGACACCAACTACCCGGCGGGCACACCGCGGGAAGGCTATCCCATCGAGATCCAGGCCCTCTGGATCCGCCTGCTGCGCCACCTGGCGAAGCGCACGGAATCGGTGCTGTGGCGCGAAGCGGCGACCCGCGCCGAGGTTTCCCTGGAACGCTTCTGGAACGAAGCCGAAGGCTGGTGCCACGACACGCTGCGCGCCGCCCCTGAAACGGCGGCCTCGCAGGCCACGGCAGACGGCCATCTGCGGCCCAACCAGCTTTTCGCGGTGGCTTTCGGCCTCCTATCACCCGAGCGTTCCCGCGCCGTGGTGGCAGCTTGCGCCAAACACCTGCTCGTACCCGGCGCCCTGCGAAGCCTGGCGCCTCTGGCCGTGAAGGAGGCCCTGCCGATCCATTCCGCCAGCGGCCATCTGCTCAACGATCCCGCACGGCCGTACTGGGGTCGCTACGAAGGCGACGAGGACACGCGACGCAAACCTGCGTACCACAACGGCACGGCCTGGAACTGGCTGTTGCCGGTCTTCTGCGAAGCCCTGGCCGTGGCCCACGATTTCAGCCCCAATGCCGTGGCCGCCGCCAAAGCCTATCTGGGAAGCTGCGAGCGATTGCTGCACGAAGGCTGCGTGGGACAACTGCCGGAAATCCTGGATGGCGATGCGCCGCACACCCCGCGCGGATGCGATGCCCAGGCGTGGTCTGTCACCGAAGCGTTGCGCGTTTGGAGGCTGTTAAACCGCTCATAGCAGGTAAACTGGAGGTCAGATGACCGCTTCCTTCCACTCCTTCGACCCCGATGCCTTTCTTCAGGGCCGCTGCCTGGATGTGGGCGCGTGGTTCGGGCCTCATCTGATTCCTGGCGAAGGGCTGAGGATTCGTGCCTTCCTGCCTCGGGCCGAGAGCGCGGAACTGCGGCAAGGCGGCGCGAGTCTGGGCTTGTTCACGCGGGTGCATCCCGAGGGCCTTTTCGAGATCCATCTGCCCGATCAGCTCCAGGTGCCCGATTATCGTATTCGCGTGACGGGCTGGGGCGAAATCACGGATTGGGAAGATCCCTATCGCTTCGGTCCGGTGCTGGGGGAATTGGATCACTACCTGCACGCGGAAGGCACGCACCTGCGTTCGTACCATCACATGGGCGCGCATGGGGCCCAGCGCCAAGGCGTGGAGGGAGCCACCTTC
>JAJTBC010000307.1 GCA_021287085.1 Bacillota bacterium
GAAGGTGCGCGGCTTGGCCCGTTTGGCGCGACGCTGGAAATAGGCCTCCATGGCCGCCACCACGGCCTCGGCAGGGACGCCTGCCTCGCCCCATTGCTGCGCCTGAAGAAAGTCCTCGCGACTCAGAAAGGCACGATGACCGTGGAGGTGGAAGGCCCATTCCGCCTCGATCCAATCCAGCTCCTCGCGCGCGTAGGGCATCAGCGGCGCGGCACCAGCAGCGTGCCGTCGGCCAGGTGCAGGGCTTCGCCATCGAAGGAAATCACTTCCTCCGGCACGATCTTGGCCTTGGCCATGCCGCGCAAAACGTAGGGCCCTTGGGCCTTCAGGTTGCCTTTGCGGTCGTAGAGCTTCACCTGCCACCCCAGGCCATCGCGCTCGCCCATGAGCACGAACACGCCGTTGCTGCGCTTGCCTGCCCAGAAAGCGCCTTCAGGCACATTGGCCGGTCGTGAAGGGGCGCCGCAGGCCAAGGCCAGCGTCATGACGATCCCGATCCAGCTTCGCTTCATGCCATCCTCCCTGAAGTCATAGTAGGCTGAAAACCGCATGGGACCGATACGCGAACACATTCGAATCAAGAGCCGACGTGAAATTGAGAAGCTGCGCGAAGCGGGACGGCTGGCGGCCAACGCGCTGAGAGTGGCTGCCCGCGCCGCCAAACCCGGCGTCAGTCTGCTGGAGCTGGACAAGCTGGCCGAAACCTATATCCGCAAGAACGGCGGCACGCCCAATTTCAAGGGCTACCACGGCTTTCCCGGCACCCTCTGCACCTCGGTAAACGACCGCGTGGTGCACGGTATTCCCAGCAACTACGTGCTGCAGGAGGGCGATGTCATCTCCATCGACTGCGGCGCGAAGCTCGACGGCTTCCATGGGGATACCTGCCTTTCCGTGGGGGTGGGCCACGTCACCGAAGAAGTTCGCACCTTGCTGGTCACGGGCCAATTGGCCATGTTCCTGGGCGTCGAATACTGCCGCGTGGGCTATCGCCTGGGCGATATGGCCACCGCCGTGCAGCGCTTCGCCGAAGAGCGGGGCTACTCCATCGTGCGGGAATACATCGGCCACGGTCTGGGAAGGGAACTCCACGAGGATCCCCAGGTGCTCTTTGCGGATCAGCGCCCTGGAACGGGCTTCCGCATGGAGGTGGGCATGACCATCACCATCGAACCCATTCTCAACCTGGGCAGCCCCCGATGCGTGGTGGAACCCGATGGCTGGACGGTGCGCACCGCCGATGGCCGCTGGAGCGTGCAATTCGAACATGCGGTGGCCATCACCAAGAACGGTCCCGAAATCCTCAGCTATCCCGATCCCGAATTCGAACTGGACGACGGACTCTGATGCGCATTCCAGCTCCCGCCAAGCTCAACCGCTTCCTTGCCGTGCTGGGTCGTCGGCACGACGGGTTCCATGACCTGGAACTGGTCACCACCGTGCTGGAAGGCGTCGAGGATCTGACCGATGTGCTGGAAGGCGAAGAGGCCGAACATCTTTCCTTGGAACTCCACGGCCCTACCGCCGAAGGCTTGACGGTGGATGACGACAACCTGGTGCTGCGCGCCTGGCGACTGCTGGAGCGGGAAGCGGGCCGTTCCCTGCCTGCGAAACTTCGGCTGGAGAAGCGCATTCCCCACGGCGCCGGCCTGGGCGGAGGCAGCAGCGACGCGGCTTCGGCCCTGCGGTTGGGCAACGACCTGTTCCGGCTTGGGCTTCCCATGAGCACCTTGCTCGGCCGGGCCGCGGCCCTGGGCAGCGATGTGCCGTTGTTCCTGCTGGGCGGAACGGTGCTGGGCCTGGGACGCGGCGAGCGAGTGATGCCTCTGCGCCCCATTCCGCTGGAGCCCATGCTGCTGGTGCATCCTGGCCTGCATGTGGCCACGCCCAACGTGTACCGTGCCCTGCCCCAGGTCGGCTACCCCATGCCGGATCCCTGTCCCAGCCTGGCTTCCGGGGAAGCGCCGCCATGGCGCAACGACCTCACGGGCGCGGCCATCTGGGTGTGCCCGCCCCTGGCCGAGGTTCGCGAAGCCCTGGCCGCTTGCGAGGGCGAACCGCTTCTCTGCGGATCGGGCTCCTGCTGGGCAGCCCGTTTCCCCGATGGCGCTACCCGCGATCGCGCCTTTGACGCGTTGCAGGGCCGTTTCGCAAGACTGTGGAAAGTATCATGACTGGATATGCCCTGAAGGTGCGCGGCCTCCGCAAGCAGTACCCCAAGGTGCTGGCGGTGGATGGCGTGGATATGGAAGTGCGCTGCGGCGAAGTGTTTGGCCTGCTAGGCCCCAACGGCGCGGGCAAGACCACCACGCTGGAGATCATTGAAGGCCTTACGGAGCCCGATGCAGGCGAGATCGAGATCCTGGGCTTCGACCTTCGCACCCAAGGCCGCGAGATCCGCAGCCGCATCGGCGTGCAGCTCCAGAGCACAAGCCTTTTCAACAAGATCACCCCCCGAGAAGCGCTCGAACTCTACGGCGGCTACTACCCCAAGCGGCGTAGCGCCCAGGAACTGCTGGAGCGGGTGCAGCTCATCGACAAGGCGGACGCCTACCACACCACGCTTTCGGGCGGTCAGCAGCAACGGCTGGCGCTGGCCTTGGCCTTGGTGAACGATCCCGAACTGGTGTTCCTGGATGAACCCACCACGGGCCTCGATCCCCAGGCACGGCGTTCGCTGTGGGACATCGTGCGCAGCATGAAGCAGGAAGGCCGCACGGTGATCCTCACCACCCACTACATGGACGAGGCCGAAGCCCTCTGTGATCGCCTCGCCATCATGGATCATGGCCGCATCCTCACCACGGGCACGCCTTCCGAACTCATTGCGCAGATGGGCCTGCCCAGCGTGGTGGAATTGTTTTTCGAGGGCGCCGCGCCCGATGCGGCGGCCTTCACAGCCCAAAGCGGGCTGGCCGTGGATCGGCGCGGCGACCGTTGGGAACTGGCCGTGACTGATCCCAAGACCACCCTGCCCTCCATCCTGGATTCCGCGGAAGCCTGTCGTGTGCCTTTCGAGCAGATCCATATGCGCCGAGCCACCCTGGAGGATGTCTTCCTCCATCGGACGGGCCGCAGTCTCAGGGAGTAGGCCATGCTGCTCTGGCGTCAATTCGTCATGGAATGGAAGCTCTACCTGCGGGATCGGGGAGCCACCTTCTGGACCTTCGCCTTTCCCGTGATCCTACTGCTGGGCTTTGGTTTCATGTTTCGGGAAGGCGCAGGCCCCATGACCACGCTGGTTTGGGTAACTGAAGGCGGAGGTCACGCCGAGGATGCGGCTCTGACCAAGGCGCTCACTCATGTGAAGATCCTGAAACTGGATTCGGTGGAGGCCCAACACCGCTGGGCCAAGGGCGAAACCGCGGCGCAGCTCGAATCCAGCGCCCAGGGCCATCGCCTGCGCGTGAACAGCTACCTCATGGCCCAGGGGCAGACCGCCGCGCAGATGGTGCAGCAGGCCAATCTGGTGGTGCAGGCCCAAGCCAAGGGCTTGCAGCCGGAGGTGATTCCCATTTCCGTGGAAAGCCCCGGTGGGCGGCGCAACGCGGGCTACGGCGCCTTTCTGCTGCCGGGCCTCTTGGGGGTGAATCTGCTGAGCATTGGCCTTTTCGGCGTGGGCATGGTGAACGTGGCCTATCGTGAGAAAGGCAAGTTCCGGCGATTGGGCGTGACCCCGCTGCCCAAATGGATCTTCCTGCTGGGGCAGATCCTTCAGCGCCTCACTGTGAGTCTGGCCCAGGCCTCCTTTATGGTGCTGGTCGCGCGATTGGCGTTGAACATCCGCAACCAAGGCTCGTATCCCGAATTCTTCCTGGCGATCTTGATGGGCACGGCGGCCTTCATGGCCATGGGCTTCGCCCTTTCCACCTTCACGAAGACGCTGGAAGGCTACAGCGCCCTTTCCAACGTGGTGTTCCTGCCCTTGATGATCCTTTCCGGCGTGTACTTCACCCTCGACGCCGCACCGCTGTGGATTCAGAAGGTGCTGCTGGCCCTTCCCTTGGCTCCGTATGTGAAAGCCCTGCGCGGCATCTTCAACGACGGCGCCCATCTCTGGAACCACGCGGCGGGCCTGGCGCTGGTCATGGCCTGGGGGCTGGTGTGCTTTTTCATCGCCGTGAAGCGGTTTCGGTGGAATTGAAGCTCTCGCGGTAGAGTGATCCCAGGAGGAATCATGCAGCCATCCAAACGGGCCCAGACCGCCATCTTCTTCACGGTGTTGGTGGATCTGTTGGGCTTCGGCATCGTCATTCCGCTGCTGCCCATCTACGCCAAGACCCTGGCGTCCCATCCTTCCGATTGGATGGTGTGGGTGAACAACGCGCTGGGCCTTCAGACGCCGGGCGCTTTCTGGGCGGGCACGGCCTTCGTGAGCTTTTCCGTGATGCAATTCGTGGCGACGCCGCTGTTGGGCCGTCTTTCGGATCTCGTGGGCCGCAGGCCTGTGCTGTGGGTGTCGCTGCTGGGTTCGGCCTTGGGCTACCTGGTGCTGGCCTTCACGGGCCGTTTTGAATGGGTGCTGGCCGCCCGCATCGTGGATGGCATCACGGGCGGCAATATCTCCGTGGCCCAGGCGGCCATGGCCGACGTGACCCCCGCCAAGGATCGCTCCAAGGCCATGGGCCTCATCGGCGCGGCTTTCGGCCTCGGCTTCGTGCTCGGTCCCTTCCTGGGCGGCACCCTGGCCGCTTCCCATCTGGGCCGCTGGTTCGTGTCCGCCCACGGCTGGCACCTGCCTTTTTTGGTGGCGGCGGGCCTTTCCATGATGGCGTCGCTCATGGTCATCGCCTGGTTGCCGGAAACCCTCAACATCGAGGATCGCAAGGCCGCGCGCCAGGAGGAAACCCGAGGCCACGCCCTGCGCATCGCTTTGAAGCGCCAGGGCATGCCCCAGATCCTCGCCATTTCGCTGCTGGCCATGACGGGCTTCGCCATGATGGAAGGCACGTACAGCCTGCTGGTGAATCAGCGTTTCAGCTTTGGCGAGCGCGAAGTGGGCTACCTCTTCGGCATCATCGGCATCCTGATCGTGATCTACCAAGGCGGCTTGGTTCGCTTCGTGGCCAAACGCCTGCCGGAGCGCCGCGCACTCATGGTAGGCCTGCTGCTCATGGTGGTCGCCATGCCGCTGCTGCCCTCCGCCTCGTGGAAATGGCCCTTCCTGCTGGTGATGGTGCCTCTTGCCTGGGGCTCAGGCATGAACAACACCGCCGTGTCGGCCTTGGCCAGCCAGCTCACGCCCGCCGCCGATCAGGGTGGCCTCTTCGGCGTGCTGAACGCCGTTTCCGGCATCGGACGCATTCTGGGTCCAGGGCTAGGCACCTGGGTTTTCGCCCGCTGGGGCTACCAGAAGTCGTACTTCGTCGCTACGGGCATCCT
>JAJTBC010000313.1 GCA_021287085.1 Bacillota bacterium
CTGGCCTTCGGGGCTGGGCACCTTGAGGAAACGCGGCGCCACGGTGGTGGGCACGTGGATGATGGCCAGTTCCGACACTGGCAGATCTTCTTCCTCCAGCCGCTCTTCAGGTTCCAGTTCCGCCATCAGCACCAGGGCGCGATTGCCCAAGCGCGGAAACGGATGGCCCGTATCCACGGCCAGAGGCGTGATGAGCGGATGGAGGTTGCGGCGGAAGTAATCGTCGAGAAAAGCCTTCTGTTCTGCATCAAGCTGTTCGGGCTTGAGGATGAAAATGCCTTCGGCGTTGAGGCGGGGCTCGATCACTTCATGGAAGAGCTGATGCTGGCGCAACGAAAGACCGTGGATGCGCGCCGACACCTGATCCATGAGCTGCCGAGGCGTGAGTCCGTCGGGCGTGGGCTTGGTGATGCCCGCGTCGATCTGCCGCCACAGGCCCGCCACCCGCACCATGAAGAACTCGTCCCAATTGCTCGACACGATGGCCAGGAACTTCACCCGCTCCAGCAACGGCACCGAAGGGTCTTCCGCCTCCTCCAGCACGCGCTCGTTGAACGCGAGCCAGGAAAGTTCGCGGTTCAAAAGGTCTTCCGGACGAAGGGAGGTTCGGGCCATAGACCTTCATTTTCGCCCAGGGCGATCCCTTCCGTTGTGACAATTGGGCGACGGGGTTCGAAGAGCGCAGGCCCACCCAAACGCCTAGTCCTTCATCCACGTTTTTCGCGCTTGGTTCAAGGCGATTTTCGCGATAACCTGATCGTTCGCCCGAATGTCCGGGCCCGGGCCGCCCGGCCCGCCACCAACGAGAGAGCTGCTCTGCAGCCGGGTAGGAGGAACCCATGAGTCAGGATGTCATCGTCGTCGCCAAGCGCGAAAAGGTCGGAAAATCCGCCACGCGCGATCTTCGCAACGCAGGCCTGATCCCCGCCACCATCTATGGCCTCGGCGAAGCCGCCGTGTCCATCGCCATCAGCCCCAAGATCGTGGCCCGCATTCTGGCCAGCGACACCGGCATGAACTCCCTGGTGCATCTCCAGCGCGAAGGCACCGACCTGAAGCGTCACGTCATCATCAAGGACGTGCAGCGTGATCCCGTCACCGGCCGTCTTTCCCACGTGGATTTCATGCGCGTCGATCCCACCCACAAGGTGAAGGTGAAGGTGCCCATCATGCTGAAGGGCACGCCCGTCGGCGTGAAAGAAGGCGGCATCCTCGACTTCGTGCATCGCCACATCGAAGTGGAATGCCTGCCGGCCTTCATTCCTGGCCATATCGACGTCAACATCGAGCACATGGTCGTGGGCGATGTGCTGCGCCTGGATCAGATCAAGATGGACGACCACATCACGGTGCTGGGCGATGCCCACAATGTGATCGCTTCGGTGCAGGGCAAGAAGGCTGATGAAGAAGGCGCCGCCGCCGAAGGCGAAGCCAAGGAACCCGAAGTGGTCGCCGCCAAGGGCAAGAAGGAAGAAAAGAAATAACCGATTCACTTTTCTTGCCTCGAAGGAGCGGCCAAGGCTGCTCCTTTCGTTTTTAGCGCCGATCTCAGAAAGCAAAGGAAGGATGTCATGGAAGCCAATGCCATGAAAGTCATGGGGCCGCATTGGCGGGGGCGATTCTGGACGATCTTCGGCGGTCAAGCGCTATCCCTGGTGGGTTCAGCACTGACACAGTTCGTGCTGCTTTGGTGGATCACCGACACCACGGGCAGCGTGGCGGCCCTCGCCACAGCTGGCATGGCGGCGCTGCTGCCCCAGGCCCTGCTCAGCCCTCTGGGCGGCACCTTCGCCGATCGCCACAGCCGCCGCATGCTCATGATTGTCGCCGACGCCATGAGTGCTCTGTGCATGGCAGCACTCATCGCACTCTTTCTGACGGGCCGCATTCATCTATGGCACGCCTACGCGATGATGGCCATCCGCAGCGCCATGCAGGCTTTCCAGGCTCCGGCAGCGGCAGCCAGCCTGCCCATGTTGGTTCCCAACAGCTTTCTTGTGCGCGCGGCCGGCCTCAACCAAACCCTGCAAAGCCTCACGGTGGTGGCCGCCGCGCCCCTCGGCGCGCTGGCCATCAGCCTCATGCCTCTGGGCTGGGCCCTGAGCATTGATGTCTTCACCGCCATACTGGGCATCGCCCCTTTGATGATCTACACCATTCCCCAGACCTTCGCGCCTGATACTCACGCCACGAGCCTATGGCGCTCCTTCAAAGAAGGTGCGAATCTCGTGTGGAAGAACCCCGGCCTGCGTCGGCTCTACGCCCTGTTAGGCGCCGTGGTGCTGGTCATCATGCCTTCGTTCACCCTGGTACCCTTGTTGGTGAAAGAGCATTTCGGCGGCGGCCCCAGCCACGTAGCGCTCATGGAAGGCCTATCCGGCCTGGGCATGATGGCGGGTGGTCTGGCGGTGGCGGCCCTGGTCCCGCGACGTCAGATCCTGTGGGTGCTGGGCGGCTTTGCGGCCTCTTGCCTCACCCTCGCTTTCACGGGCCTCGCGCCCAAGGGCCTTTTCAGCCTCGCCGTGGTGTGGTGGGTGCTGAGCGGATTCACGTTCGTGGTGGGCAACGCGCCCCTCACGGCGCTGCTTCAGACCATCATTCCCAACCAGTTCCAAGGTCGCGCCCTATCGCTCATGAGTGCCGTCATGGGATTGGCCACGCCCGTGGGTTTGGCCCTCACCGCGCCTTTGGGTGAATGGTTGGGCGTGCGTGGCCTCTTCGTACTGGAAGGTTTGCTGGGCACAGTGGTGTGCCTGCTGGGGTATTTCTCTCGACCCCTGCGATCCTTGGGGAATGGAGAAGCCTTGTGATGCCGGAACACGCTTGGAACGAAGGTTGGGTGCTGGTGCCCCTGGGCAACCCCGGCGCGGAGTACCAGGACACCCGCCACAATCTGGGCCGTCTGCTGCTGCAGCGCTGGATGGCGGATCGAGAGCTGGCGCCCGCCCCCGCGCAACGGTTCCCTTCGGGAACGCTGTATCCATTGATGCCACGCCTGCAGGCCCTCGTGCCCCGCACCTACATGAACCATTCCGGCCAGGTGTGCCTTCAGGCGGTGGAAGCGGGCCTTGATCCCCAACGTTTGGTCGTGCTTTGCGACGACAAGGATCTTCCCCTGGGCCTGGGACGCCTCCGCCGCGAAGGCTCTCACGGCGGACACAACGGCCTGCGCTCCATTCTCGAATCCCTGGATCGCACCGACATCGCCCGCCTGCGCCTGGGCATCGGCCCCTTCGAGCGACCGCTGGGCGATTTCGTGCTGGAACCTTGGTCCGACGACGAATGGGAACGGATCGACCGCCTCGATGCGCCCTTCGCTCGTTTCCTGGAATTACTCACAGGCGCAGAATCGCTGGATTCCCTGGTCCCTGACGTAAACCCCGCAAGCTACTGGATGCAGGAAAAACAGATGTAGCCGCAAAGAGCACAAAGAAAAGCAAGGTCGGCAATGAGGCTCAATTCAGGCTTTTCATCCTGCCATCCTGTTTTCATCTTTTTCTCTTTTTTCGGACCTGAAGCCCCTGTTCATCAGGGTTTCAGGGTGCCCATCATCCGCGGATAGGGCGCGGTTTCCCGCACGTGAGGCAGCTTGCAGATCCAGGCCACGGCGCGCTCCAGGCCCAGGCCGAAGCCCGCATGGGGCACGCTGCCGTACTTGCGAACATCGAGGTACCACTCGTAGTCCTTGCGATCGAGACCTTCGTGGGCAATCTGTTCGAGAAGGTACTGGAGGCTGGAGGCACGTTCTCCGCCGCCGATCACTTCGCCATAGCCTTCGGGGGCCAGCAGATCCGCGCCCAGCGCCAGCCGTGGATCGGCAGGATCGGGCTCCATGTAGAAGGCCTTGAAAGCCTTGGGGAAGCGATGCACCCACAGGGGTCGGTCCGTGGCGTTCATGAGGATGGTTTCGTCATCGTTGCCGAAATCCTCGCCCCAGTTGATATCGCTGCCGAGGGTCCTGAGCTTCTCCACCGCTTCGGTGTAGGTCATGCGGCCGAAAGTCACAGCCAGCGCCTGTTCCAGCGGCGCGAGATCTCGTTCGAGGATCTTCATTTCCTCCTGGCGACCCTCCAGCACCCGCTGAAGCATGAACTTCACCAGCCGTTCGCCCAGCACCATCACGTCCTCCAGATGGGCGAAGGCCATCTCGGGCTCCACCATCCAGAACTCCGTGAGGTGACGCCGCGTCTTGCTCTTCTCGGCACGGAAGGTGGGGCCGAAGGAGTACGTCTTGCCGAAGGCCGCCAGGCCGGGTTCCTGGTAGAGCTGGCCCGACTGGCTCAAAAAGGCCGTGCCCTCATCGAAGTACGGCGTGCCAAAGAGCGTGCTGGTGCCTTCGCAGGCGCTGGGCGTGAGAATCGGCGAATCCAGCAGCGTGAAACCATCCTCATCGAAGAAATCGCGGATGGCTTTCACCAGGGTGTGCCGCACGCGCAGAATGGCCCACTGCCGCTTGCTCCGCAGCCAGAGATGGCGGTTTTCCATGAGGAAAGCCGTGCCGTGCTCTTTGGGCGTGATGGGGAAATCCACGCTTTCGCCCACCAGCGTCAGGGAGCGCACCAGCAGTTCCGGCGCGCCGGTCTTGGGGTGCATCTGCACCACGCCCGTAACCGTAATGGCGCTTTCCTGGGTGAGGCGGCCCGCCAGTTCGTAGCTCTCGGCATCGGCATCCTGGCTGGACACCACGCATTGCATGAAACCGCTGCCGTCGCGCAGTTCGATGAAGCGCAGCTTGCCGGCTCGGACGTTGCGGACCCAGCCACGCAGCGTAACGGTCCGGCCTGCATGCTTGGATAAATGACAAATTCCAACGATGGGCGCGCTCACGGGAAAACTCCAAAAAACATCAGACTCCATCATGCCAAGAAAACGGGATCGAGGCGCGCGTGGAGAATCGGACAAGCCCTGGAAGGACTGCGATCCGCGGCTCGTCGGAATGGCGCATCAATCCCGAAGCTCGAAAGCCTCTTCTCGGAGCCTCAAAA